>CAYJHX010000312.1:0-2905 GCA_964369395.1 uncultured Desulfovibrionaceae bacterium | reverse complement strand
AAAGGGGGAAGAAAAATAGCTATTTTTTTTGACATGGCGGTATCATAAACAAGGCGATACTTTGTGGCAAGCGCTCATTTCAACAGCCTGTTACCTGAGCCTGCTAAAAAGAGACATCTGCACAATCCAAAAAATTGTTGAAATACATGAATTGCTTCGTTTCGCTCGCAATGATTTTCGTTGTAATACCAAGCTATTGCGAAAAGCGTAGCGACGAAGCAACCCACGCTTTTATAATTATGCAGAAGTCTCAAAAAATTCTTTTAAGATTTTTTTCAATGGCATTTCAATTTTATCTTATCAGCGCCCCACACTTACAAAGCTTGACCCCTTTTTTTCTTTTTACAAAGAAGGGCATATCTGCTAAGGCAAGGTATTGCAAAAGGAGAAAGAACATGTCGAAGGTACAAAAAACCATTGCAGAAATAAATGAACGAATCAAGAGTGGTAAAGCCGTGGTGGTTAACGCCGCCGAAATGTGTGATATCGTGCGTCGTTTGGGCAAAGAAAAAGCCGCCCAAGAAGTGGACGTGGTAACCACAGGTACCTTTTCGCCCATGTGCTCTTCCGGATTGCTGTTTAACATGGGCCAACCAGAGCCACCCGTTATGCGCTCTTCGAAAATTTCGCTCAATGGCGTACCTTGTTATGGAGGCATCGCCGCCGCAGATGGCTATTTGGGTGTTACCGAAATGAAGGAAGGCGATCCCCTCAACGATCCTTACCCTGGAGCTTTTGCCTATGGCGGCGCCCATGTCATTGAAGATCTTGTGGCCGGAAAAAGCGTCCACTTGCAGGCGCAGTCGTACGGCACCGACTGTTACCCACGTCGCACGGCCGACAGACACATAACACTGGCCGACCTACCACAGGCAGAGTTGTTAAACCCTCGTAACTGCTATCAAAACTACAACGCTGCCGTAAATCGCACCGGAAGGGTTATTTATACCTATATGGGGCCTTTACGTCCGCATATGCAAAATTTAAATTATGCTACGGCAGGGCACTTATCGCCCTTGTTCAATGACCCGTATTTTCGCACCATTGGCCTTGGCACGCGCATCTTCCTTGGCGGTGGCATAGGCTATGTGATTGGAGCCGGAACGCAACATAACCCTAGCCCCAAACGCACCGAACGCGGCTTACCGCTGACAGCTTCGGGCACACTTATGCTCAAGGGCGACTTAAAGCAGATGCACGCCAAATACTTACGCGGTCTTTCGCTCATAGGTTATGGATGCACACTTAATGTGGGCGTGGGCATTCCCATTCCTATTTTAAATGAAGAAATGGCGTGGTTTACCGGTGTGGATAACGATGAAATTTTAATGCCCATTAAAGATTACGGGCATGATTATCCCAACGGCATACCCAATATCTTAGCCCATGCGCCCTTTGAAGAGCTCATGAGCGGCGAAATTGAATTGCTGGACAAAAAAGTCAAAACCGTACCGTTGACCAGTTATAACCTGTCACTAGAAGTTGCCAACGAGCTGAAAACATGGATTGAGCAAGGTAAGTTTTTACTGACGGAACCTGTGGAGATGATACCTTCTTCGTAGGCGGAAAAATCATAGCATAATAGAAGAGGCAAGCTGTGCGGCTTGCCTTTTTTATTATATACTGAATCCCCCTTATATTGAGACCTCTGCATAATTCTAAAAAATACTAAAACACATGGATTGCTTCGCTTCGCTCGCGATTACTTTATCCATAATATCATACTATTACAAAGAGGATAACGACGAGACACCCTATAGTTTTGTAATTAGGCAAAGGCCCCATATTGACTTTTCTTGAGAAGCTCTTTATGTAGCGCGCAGAGTTTTGCAATTTGTAAACTCTATTTTCTCTTTTGAGGGTAAAGCTCATGCTAACACGTCGAAATCTTTTTTTGTTGCTCTGTCTTTTTTTGCTGTACATATCTTGGGGCACCGCATTTATAGGAAATAAGTTTGCCCTTGAGTATATACCGGGCTTTTTATTGGTGGGGACACGTTTTATTTTGGCGGGGCTTATTTTACTTGCCTATACCTATATCCGACAAGAAGCTTCACGCATAACCCTAGACGATATAAAATACAGCTTAGTCAATGGTTTTTTTCTGGTAGTGGTAAGCAGTGGCTTTGTGTCCAAAGCCCAAGAAAGCGTTCCTTCAGGTTTGGCTGCTATTTTATACGGTGCGGCGCCCATTTGGCTGATACTGGGGCAATGGCTCTTGTGGGGCGGTAAAAAGCCCACGGTAAAACAAGGACTCGGGCTTTTATTGGGCTTTGGAGCATTACTTTGGTTAAATTTTCATAAAGGCATCGAAGGGGACGTCTCTCTTTGGGGGCTTTTTATGATTTTTGTGGCTACTTTTGCGTGGATTTATGGTTCGCATGTTTCTCAGGTACACCAAGTAGATACGACGCTTTCGGTCATTCGTGGTACTGGACTATTATTATTGCTTGGCGGTCTGGAAACAGTCTTGCTAGGCCTTGCCGTGGGAGAACGGGTTGATATATTTGCTTTACCATCCATTGCCTATGGGTATCTCGCTTATTTAACTTTGTTTAGTTCCATTGCTGGATATACTTGCTACTTATGGTTACTTGTGAACTCTCGCCCCATTGTGGCCATTTCCTATGAATATGTGGTACCGGCAGTAGCTATTCTTTTAGGAGGCTTTTTGGCCAATGAAAGCCTCGATGCCCCCCTCTTACTGGCCAGTGCCGTATTATTATTTTCAGTATTTTTGATTATTTCTCATGACAGAGCCTAAATAGGCCGTATAAAAAGCACCTGCAAGGCGCCTGTACAATTATTTTGTGCAGGCGCCTTGCTATATACACAAACACGTGCCATTTTCTTAGTAAACACAACAACGAAAGTTTCTTTGTAAAAGCATTGCTTTCCCATTTCC
>CAYJHX010000311.1:0-2908 GCA_964369395.1 uncultured Desulfovibrionaceae bacterium | reverse complement strand
TGCACAATAAGCAATAGGGCTGCCGGCGCCACCACAGCGGCTATGGCATAGGATAGCCAAGGAAATTGAAACTGTGGCGGGCCACCATTGGGGCCGGGTTCGGCATGAATAATGCCGTAAAAAAAGGCCACGCCACCCACAATAAGCTCCACAAAGAAAATAGCTACTGAAAGGTAAAAAACCAATTCTTTATGTTGCTTATCATGCAAAATATCAGCCATGCTGGCTTTACCGTTTTGGCCTGTTTTTGTTGTGTTTTGTTTTTCTTCTTGAGGGGCTTGTGTTGCCTTTGCCTCTTGATATTCTTTATTGTCTTTCATGAGCATCCATTATTTTTATGGCATATCTTATGCCTACAGTAAAATTTCCCAAAAAGTAATAATAACGCCACATGCCCTGCTAGGCAAGTCTTTGTATGATGCTTTAAAATGGAAAAATGTCATTCTCTTCTTTATTTTGGATTGTTTTGACTCACGTCAATGCCTCATGAGACCTTACATACTGAGCTTGCAATAGTCCCAAAATATAGTGCGCTTTGGGGAAGGGTGGGAATTAAATAAAATAAGCACGAAAAGCCCCCTCATTACTATTTACTTACGCGAGAGATATTCGTATGGTGCCTGCATCCATTTACTAGGATGTTACATATTTTACCAAGTTTTATTATAGGGTGGCATTATGCACACAAAACCGGAAATTCTTGCTCCTGCGGGCGATACGCAATCTTTTTTAGCGGCGTTAGCTGCGGGGGCCGACGCCATATACGTGGGGCTTAAACATTTTTCTGCGCGCATGCAAGCAGATAACTTTGGCGCTGGCGAATTATCACGGCTTGTGGATGTGGCTCATGACCATGACACCAAGGTGTATGTGGCCATGAACACTTTGCTCAAGCCCAATGACATGGAGAGCGCCTATAACCTTGTGTCGCGCCTGTCTAAACAAGTAGAAGCCGATGCCATTATCGTACAAGATACGGGTTTTGTGAATATTGCCCGTCAAGCAGGTTTTGAGGGCGGCGTATTTTTATCAACGCTAGCTAATATCACCCATCCAGCAGGGCTTGTGGCGGCAAAAAAATTGGGCGCCGACAGAGTTATTTTGCCTCGCGAGCTTAGTATAGATGAAATTCGCCTCATGGGCGAAGCTTGTCCCGAAGGGCTTGAATTAGAAACCTTTGTACACGGCGCCCTGTGCTATTGTGTGTCGGGCCGCTGTTATTGGTCAAGCTATATGGGGGGCAAAAGCGGCCTGCGTGGGCGCTGTGTGCAACCATGTCGGCGTATTTATAAGCAAGGCGGGCAAAGCCTAGCCCGTCAATTTGCCAGAGCCGAAGAAGAAGTGAGTAGGGCTAAATTGCGCGAAGCTAAAGGTAAAAAATTTATAGATGCCCAAAAAATGAGCCGCGATGGTGGACGCTATAACCAACGTCCTCAAAAACCGCAACGTGTGGGTAAAGAGCACAGTGGACGTTATTTTTCTTGTCTTGACCTGTCTTTGGATGTGCTGGCTAAAACCCTACTTGATGTACCCAAGCTTACTTCATGGAAAATTGAAGGGCGTAAAAAAGGCCCGCACTATGTCTTTCATGTGGTGTCAGCGTATAAATTGCTTCGTGATAATCCTCACGATTCCAAAGCTAAAAAAATGGCCGAAGATTATTTGGAAATGGCTTTGGGGCGTCCTAGCAGTAAAGCACGCTTTTTACCGCAAAAGGATATAATCCCCACTGACCCCAATAGCTCTACTTCTTCCGGCTTGCTCATCGGTAAGGTAGGCATAGAAGAGGGCGGCCAACCTGTGCTAAAGCCCTATCGCGATTTATTGCCGCAAGATTATTTGCGCATTGGAGTAGAAGATCAAAGCTGGCATAGCACCCTTTCTGTCACGCGGCACATTCCTAAAGCGGGAACGTTACACTTGCGTGTGCCCAAACATAAAACGCCCAAGGCCGGTACGGCCGTATTTCTCATTGATAGGCGAGAGCCAGAACTTATGGCTGTGCTAAAAGGTTGGCAAAAAGAGCTGGATAAAAAACAAGGCCGTGTGTCTGCCGCGGTACGCTCGCGACCTGTATTTGAATCGCCCGTGCGCTGTAAACGACGCCCCGATATGACCGTACGCTCTGCCATGCCTCAAGGGCGCGAAACTCGCGGTGCCAAAGGCGGTCATATGGCTCTATGGTTATCACCCAAAGCCCAAGAACTTTCGCGTACCATTGTGCCTCGCGTGGCGTGGTGGTTGCCGCCTGTAGTTTGGCCTGAAGAAGAAAAAGGCTTACAACGTCTTGTGGATCATATGGTGCGCAACGGCGCCACGCATTTTGTATGTAATGCTCCGTGGCAAATGGAATTTTTTCAAAATCAAAGAGAGTTCGAAATTCTCGACATAATGGCAGGCCCATTTTGCAACGTGGCCAATGCAGCGCACATCACCGTATTAAAAGAGATGGGCTTTTCCATGGCCTTTGTCAGCCCCGAGTTGCCCGGCGAAGATTTGCTGGCTTTACCACAACAAAGTCCGTTGCCCCTAGGCATTGTCTTAGACGGTTTTTGGCCTGTGGGCATCGCTCGTTTTGGCCTACTTGGTGTGAAAGCCAATGAACCCTTTGTCAGCCCCAAGGGCGAAATATTTTGGGCGCGCAAATACGGGCCCAATATATGGCTGTATCCTGCATGGCCTTTAGATTTAACAGAAAAACGCTCGGCCCTAGAGCAGGCCGGTTATGGGCAATTTGTGCATTTAGTAGAACACCCTCCGCAAAATCTGCCCACTTTGCGCAGAGACGGTCTGTTCAATTGGGACGGAGAATTGTTGTAAAAGAATTTTTGGGAGAATTTTCTGGGAATCTTTCTAGGAAATTTTGGGGAGGATTTTCTGGGGAGGGAACTTTTTGAAAAAAGTTCCC
>CAYJHX010000310.1:0-2913 GCA_964369395.1 uncultured Desulfovibrionaceae bacterium | reverse complement strand
ATTTGAGGAGATGATTTGTGATTGAAAAAATACCCCATTACAGATAATCTTTTTCAAAACGTAAAACAATCATCATCAATACAATAGATAATGTTTACTACTACGACTTTCTAAGCCATGAAAGGAAATACCCATGCCCCATCACAATGATGTTCCTACCCCCTCTCCATTACAATGCAACGTGCACGACAACGTAACGTTGCTGCCCATGGTAGGCGACATTACCGGTCAAGTCAGCACCTATGCTTTGGGGGCTTTTGCCGAAAAAAAACCGTTACCTTGGGTGCATAGGATGATTGACAAAGATACAGCATGTTATCAACTCCCTTATGTGAAACCATGGAATTTTTCTTCTCAAAAGGTTATCTATGGCGGTATTTTTTTTATGCATTGGGGGCATTTTCTTTTAGAAAACCTCCAAAGACTCTGGTATGCCAAAGAAAAAAAACTTCCTATTGTTTGGACGGGGGTATGCGGTGTTTTTCACACACCTTCACAATTTAAAGCATGGCAAAGCGAACTATTTCGTTTACTCGGTATATGCAATGAACATATTTTTCTTACCGAGCCCACGCAATTTGCTCAGGTGCATTTTCCCGAACCAGGCTCTGGAATAAATACCCATGTGCACCCTGACCATGTACGTTTCTTGGGCCAATACCAAAGCAAACCCATTGCCGGAAAATACGTCTACATTTCTCGCGCAAAAATTCGAAGCTGCACCAATGAAGAGCATATTGAAAACATATTAAAAAAACGCGGTTGGCATATTATATATCCGGAAACGCTTTCCGTCACGCAACAATTAGAAACCATAGCTACAGCCGAAATCTGTTTTATGATAGGTGGTTCGGCACAACACAGCCTCCTGCTCACAAAAGACATACAAACACGTTTTATTGTTATTCCACGTCAGCATACAGAATCCTTCAATATTATTGCACAAAGTACATCTGACAACTATTTTCTATTTCATCTACAAAAAACGGTTTTGTATTCTGATCAACAAGATGAGGCCAACGACTTTTTTACCCTCGATATAGAAATGCTCCAAAATACTCTTGAACAAACACAAGACTTCACACAGCATCTTGACGATTTTCCGCACGTATTTTCAAAACCCGAAAAACTGCAAAAAAAACACCTTGCTGTGCCCCATGCATACTATAGCACTCCTAAGCCTGTTACTGCTGGGCAAAAACTTTTTTTCCACGCGTACTTTTTATACAAGCAAAAAAAATATCGTGCCGCGTATAGCATTTTTAAACATTTGCACAAAAAAAACCTTCTTGAAGACTTTATGTATGCAGACTATTATAATGCCTTACAGTTTTATCACTTACAAGGTAACACAAGTATTACCCTCCCCTTACAGCGGCATAAGCATTTACGGAAAAGGCTTCAGGAAAATATCAAAAACAATCCTCATGACACTAAAAGCTATAAAAAGCTTAAAGAACTTTTCCTTATCGAGGGAAACTTAAACGCCGCCCTTCAATCTCAAAAAGAACTTACTTTGCAAAACACCCTCTGGAGTAAACCTTGGGCCGAAATGGCTTTCATTTATCATGCTCAAGGTAATCTTCATCGAGCCATAGAATGCGCGCAAAAGGCCGTGGAAATAGAACCACAAAACCTTAAGCGAAAATCCGAACTGGTACGTTATTTACTACAAAAAAATGACTTTGTAGCGTGCAAAAAAGTCTTAGCACAAGCACTATTGCGCAACCCCACATGGGACGAAGCCTATGTGCACCTTGCCACCATACACCATGCCCAAGGAGAATTTGATAAAGCTTTTGCATGCATACAAAAAGCTGTGAGTATTGCCCCCAACAATTTAGCAGCACAAGAACAATTGGCAGGCTATTTACGCCAAAAGGGTGAACACAATGCGGCTGTAAACACCTTAGCAAAAGCTCTACAAAATAACCCACGTCATGCAGAGCGCTATGCCCAAAATGCGCGTTTTTATGCTTATAAAGGAGAATTTGATAAAGCTGTCAGCTATGCGCAAAAAGCCGTAGAAATGGAACCGCGAAACTTTGTCTGCAAGACCCACCTTGCTACCTATCTTTTTGAAAACAAAGATTATGCTGCAGTCATAGACGTAATGACAGCAGCTATGCACATGAATCCTTTTTGGAGCGAACCCCACGCCCAATTTGCCGCCATTTACGACGCCCAAGGAGATATAGATACAGCCGTAGATTGCGCCCGCAAAGCTGTTGCCGTTGAACCCTTTGATACTGTACGTAAACAAGAGCTCTATCATTATCGCAGTAAAAAAATGCAACAACAAGCACACAATGCTCCACCCTTACCTAAATATTATAACACCACCTGGGCTCGCATTCAGTACTATATTGATATATTTTATGCCAAAACGTATCTGGAAATCGGCGTAGAAAATGGGCATACTTTTTTGAATGTAGACGTACCCTTTAAAATAGGCGTAGACCCAAATTTTTTATTTGATACATCCCCATATTCTAACGAAAATACTTTTTTGTACACAGAAACTTCCGATGTATTTTTTGAGAACTTCCCCGAAAGAGCGGCAACACTACAGCACGCCTATCACAACAAAGCCTTTAAATTTGATATTATTTTTATTGACGGTTTACATACCTTTGAACAAACCTTGCGAGATTTTGAAAACTCTTTGCCCTATGGGCACCAAAATACTCTTTGGATTATTGACGATACTGTACCAAACAGTGTTTTTTCTGCCATGCGTTCGCAAGAAAAACACAAAGTATTAAAAAAATGCGCAGGGCTTTCCGGCGATATAGCGTGGCATGGCGATGTCTTTAAAGCTATAGTTGCTATTCATGATCTGTATCCAGAGTTTTCGTATTGCACCCAAACAAATAGAGGAAACCCTCAAACTCTTGTTTGGCGTACAGAAAA
>CAYJHX010000309.1:0-2924 GCA_964369395.1 uncultured Desulfovibrionaceae bacterium | reverse complement strand
AGCAAAAGCAGCAAGTGGCACAAGGCCTCATGCGGTCGAAAAAAGAAAATAAACGTATGGCAGGCTACAAACAAGCCATGGCAGGTTACGGTGTCTAGGCATAGCACATATCAAAAAAAAAGACTGTTCTCTCGAGCAGTCTTTTTTTATAGTCTAGACTTTTTTTAGGTTTTTTTTAAAACATTGGGCTCTTATGGCCCATGTCGAGAAAAATAAAACCTCGTTGACGCAGAAGATGGTGCTTTTTCACAACTATACAACTAAGTTCGTTTAAAAAGTGCCAGATACAAGGAAAAGAGGAGTTTATTTTGAGGCATTGGGCTCTTATGGCCCATGCCGAGAAAATAAACCCTCTTTGACGCAGAAGATGGTGCTTTTTAAACGAACTTAGCGGGTGGAGACGATGATTTTGGCCCCACTATCCACCCCCTTCAGCACCTCTTGCATGACTGCAGCGTCTTTAAAATTGCTAAAGGGGCCAATGTTTTCGGTGTTTGTGTGATTTTTATGACGCACTTGCACGTAAAAAGCTTCGGCGGCATTGAGCATTTCGCCTTTGGTATTGCTGAGCACGCGTATTTTGGCAGGGGTTACGCCTCTGGTGCCAAGATCAAGCTCAAGGCCAGCAGCGCGCGATAAGTCAATGCAAAAACGTGGAGACATGGGGCCGCGATCGGCCACTACTACCACGGTACGATGCCCTTTTTTCTGGTCGTGCACCTCTACTACGGTGCCAAAGGGCAAGGTCATATGGGCGGCAGTGGGACGATGCATATTGAAAATAGCGCCGCTGGCAGCATGTCGACCGTGGAAGGGTTTGCCATACCAGGTGGCAAGACCATCAAGTTTATGATTTTTTTTAGCAAGTGCTGGCATGGGGCCAAGCACAAAAGACATAAGGACACAACAAAGGCAAAGATATTTTAGCATAATTTCCTCACAAGGTGTTTTAGGTGGTTTTTTCCCCTAATAAAGCCGTGCATTTTTGTCAAGGCGATAACTGACGAGTTTATGCCGTGGGCTCTCTTGTGACATGGAGTTTTCCTTAACTAACAGGCTGCTAAGACGAGCGCCAATGCTCCATGAGCCCCTGCATAATAAGTGATGCAGAGATTTTGCCATAGAAGAGTTTTTTAAGGATGCATACGAAAACGATTTTTTAAGACATATATGTGCCGCATATCTTTATTACTATGGATGTGCTTCTCCCCTTTCTCTATAAGGGGACTATACAAATAAAATTATCGAAGAGGCTTAGCTTCTTCTAACATGGCGACACATGCCGCCCCCATACAGAGGAGTATTTATGAAAAAAATATTTTTGATGGTGTTTTTATTACTTTTTAGCCTTGGCGCACTGATGGGCTGCACGGACGAAACAAAAACAGCCATGATTGACGTCAATGCCATTATTAAAAGTGGCATGCACGCTCAGGCGGCCGCCAAACATATGAAAGACTCCCAAGAGATTTATCAATACAATTTAAATATTATTGAAAAAAAACTCAGCACATATAAAAACAAAGCGCAAGCGCGAGCCTATCTTATTGAGGCTGCTCGCCAGTTGCAAACGCAGCTGAACAATTCCAAGCTCATGACCACACAAGCCTTGCTTAATGCCCTTAATGTAGTGCTGGCAGAGCAAAAAAAAGAGTATGACCTCATCATTAAAAAAGATGGGATTATTTACAAAACATCCGGCAAAACTAAAGGCTTGCCTGAAGATATCACCACGAAGGTGCAGGCGCTGTACACCAATACAGCGGTGACCTTTCCGCAATTGCCTCGTGTGGTGCAAAACCCCAACTTGCCCGCCGATTTAGGCGAAGGGGTGCCCTTTCCTCCTAAGCAGGATGCAGGGGCGGCAAAACAATAACTAAGCGATTTTTAAAAGAACGCTTAGAAAAATAATGAGGATGCTATGCAAGAACACAAAACCGTAGGAAGGAATAATTCTTGCATCGTATACAAAGCCCTAGGCAATTTTTACCGAAGACTGCCTAGATAAAATAAGCAAAAAAATAAACCATATACACTAGAACGTTTAAAGAACTACCAACAAAGAGGGGCTTATATGAACCAAAGCAAAAATGCCATAGGCAATTTGATTAATCGTTACAGGGCGGTTTTGAAAAAGTGTCATCTGCTGAACACCTTCGGCTCTCTGGCCGTGGTGGGTATGCTGGTCATGGGCGGCGGCGCGCTTGCTGTCGGTATGGCCCCTAATCTGGTGTATGGGGCGAGTTTGACTACGATAACTGTAGACCAATCAGATCCTACGATTACCGTTGAAACAGGAACTCTCAATCGTTCTGGCGAATATACCTTTAGTGGCATAACGGGTGTGGACGACGCAACCGTATCAGGTACTGGCACAGTGCTGACCCTTACAGGGCAAGCTGCTGGTAATATCCTAAGTGAAGGTATTATAGACGTTACCAGCGAAGGGCATCTCATTGTTTCAGATACACCAAACGAAACGGTTACCTTTGGTGGCAAACTTTCCAGCAATAATGCACAAATTAGCATAAAAAGCGGTACTGTTGGTATGGAGGATGGGTATAACGTTACCCTAAGCGCAGGTTCAATTTTAAACATCGGTGCAGTTGACAGTTCGGCCATATTTACTACGGACGAAGTGGAATTAAGAAATAGTACTATTCTCGTCAACAATGGTACATTGCAAACCACAAGTTTTACTCGCTATGGCGATAATAATAATATACAAATTGGTACACAAGACACAGCTGCAACTCTGTATATCACCGGAAACGCTGACTTTAGCAGCACTATTTTCTCACCAGAGGCTACAAGTGGTGATAGAATTGCCATAGGCGCTAGCAGTAACTTAACCGTTGGCGGTACCCTTACCCTTGGCGGTGGCGATGTTACTATGCAAAATGGCGGTGCCATTAATGCCGAAG
>CAYJHX010000308.1:0-2927 GCA_964369395.1 uncultured Desulfovibrionaceae bacterium | reverse complement strand
TCACTGTCTAAGCCCTTAGGTAAAGGTAATTGCAACAAAATGCCATCCACAGTATCGTCGGCATTTAATGTGGCAATAAGCTCTAGCAATTCTTCTTGTGTTGTCGTATCTGGCAAACGATGCGGAAAAGAAACAATACCCACGTCCACACAAGCTTTTTCTTTATTGCGCACATACACCTGTGAGGCAGGGTCTTCTCCTACCAAAATTACCGCAAGGCCGGGGGCACGCTTGCCCGTCTTGACGCCTTGCTCTACTAAAACTTGCAATTCGCTACGCAATGTAGCCGCCGTGGCTTTGCCATCGATGATAGACATGAAAATTCCTTAAATATTTTTTAGTATTGTTTTTATTTTTGAGGGGGGAAGAGAAAACTTTTGCTAGCGCCCAAAAGTGTCCTCTTCCCCCCTCAAACTCCCCCCATCTCTTTCAAAACGCGCTTTATATTGGCTGTTCGTATGGTCTTTTTTGCTACTTTAGAAGAGGTAGTAGCACAAGGCCATAAAAAAGTTTTGGGAAAAGGGAGGGGGGGGAGGGCCCGCTCGAAAGGGGGCTTTTTCCAAAAAGGTTTTTCCCTCCCCCATTATTCTTTAATATATGCTCTTATTCTTCGTCACTCAAAGCAAAGTATTCAGCCATCATGGGGCCAAAGTAGGTGGCGCTATCTTCCAACTCTTCTTCAATGCGGAGCAGTTGGTTATACTTAGCCACGCGGTCAGAGCGGCACAAAGAGCCGGTTTTAATTTGCCCAGCGTTAACGCCTACGGCAAGGTCGGCGATGAAGGAATCTTCTGTTTCGCCGGAACGATGCGAGATAACAGTCGTATAGGCAGCTTCTTTGGCCATTTCGATGGTATCCATGGTTTCTGTCAGCGTGCCAATTTGGTTTAATTTGATAAGGATGGAGTTACCCACGCCTTCGGAAATGCCTTCAGCCAAGATATCAGGGTTGGTAACGAAGATATCGTCACCCACGATTTGGATATTTTCGCCCATATTGGCGCTGAGCAAACGCCAGCCGTCCCAATCAGATTCGGCAAGGCCGTCTTCAATGGAGATGAGGGGATATTTTTCGGTAAATTCGCCCAACCAATGTACCATTTCTTGATTGCTGAAGGTTTTGTTTTCGCCGGCAAGAACGTATTTACCGTCTTTGTAAAATTCAGAGGCGGCAGCATCGATGGCAAGGGCCACTTCGCTACCGGGAATATAGCCGGCTTCTTCGATGGCGCGCATGATATAGCTAAAGGCTTGATCATGATTTTTGAGGTTAGGGGCAAAGCCGCCTTCGTCGCCTACGCTGGTTACATGGCCATCGGCAGCAAGGAGAGCTTTTAGGGTATGAAAAATTTCTGCACCCATGCGCAAGGCATCGCGGAAGGTATAGGCACCCACAGGCATGATCATAAATTCTTGAATATCCAAGTTGTTAGGAGCATGTGCACCACCGTTGATGATGTTCATCATGGGCACAGGCAATACTTTGGCATTGATACCGCCAAGGTATTTGTAGAGGGGAAGACCCAAAAAGCCGGAGGCGGCGCGTGCGGTGGCCATAGAAACGCCCAACATGGCATTGGCGCCAAGGCGAGATTTGTTGTCGGTGCCGTCAAGGTCGATAAGGGTGTTGTCCAATTGCACTTGACGCAAGGAGTCAAGGCCTAAGATGTTTTCAGCAATTTCGCCGTTGACATGGTCTACAGCTTTGCTCACACCTTTACCGGCATAGCGGCCTTTATCGCCATCGCGCATTTCTAAGGCTTCGCGGGAACCTGTGGAGGCACCGGAAGGAACGGCAGCGCGGCCAACATGGCCAGACTCTAAATTAACTTCTACCTCTACGGTGGGATTGCCGCGTGAATCTAAAACTTCACGGGCGTGAACGGCTACAATGGTACTCATGGCATTTCCTCATGTGTTTATTTTATGTGTTTCGGGGTTTACATACACTATTTCTCAAGTTCCCATGCAGAAAATCAAGAAATAAATTTAAAAATACAGAAAGATAGCATACCAACGCAAGAGCAAAGCACACAGTACGTTTCTGGCGCTACTCGTGTTTTGCTAAGGCTTCAGCTTTGCTATACATCGGCCTACTAAAACAAGAGCGATAGCCATGTTGTTGGCTCAATATTGCCCATGTTACGTGCGTGTATAATACAGCTGGCGTAAACCATCTAAAATTAAATTAGGCATAACGTCGTGAAAACAGGTGCTTACCCGCGCAATATCTTGAGCAAAGCCTCCTGTTCCCAAAATATGTACAGGCCCTTGCAATTGCTTAGCAAGACGAGAAGACAGCCCTTCTACCATGGCAGCAAAACCAAATAAAATGCCGTGTTGCATGCTTGATGCCGTATCTCTGCCGGGTACAGGTTCTGTGTCTTCTGTTTCCAAGTGAATGCGTGGTAACTTGGCGGCTTTGGCGCTTAGCGCGGCGGCGGCGGTATGCACACCGGGAAAAATAATGCCGCCTAAATATTTTTGGTCGCTAATGCAATCGAACGTGGTGGCAGTACCAAAATCTACGACGATAAGTGAAGGCGTTTGAGGAAAAAGTTTTCGCGCCGCGTACGCACATACCAATCTATCGGCACCCACTTCACTAGGTTTACTGTAGCAATTGGTTAAAGGTACGGGCAAATCTTGTGGCACTTGCAAAAAAGGTGCTCCCACAAAACGCGCACAAGCTTCGCGCACTAAGGGAGTCATGCTAGGCACCACAGAAGAGCACACACAAGCGCTCAGTGTTTCGGGGGGGCATTGAGCGTGTTGTAAAGCAGAAAAAAGGTACAGACCAAGACTATCCGCCGTCTGCCCCGCATCGGTGCGCAATGCGTAGGAAGTGTGCACGGCCTTATCGTTGGCCAGTCCTACCTTTATGGAAGTGTTGCCAATATCAAAAAGAAGAATTTGGCTTTTCATAA
>CAYJHX010000307.1:0-2928 GCA_964369395.1 uncultured Desulfovibrionaceae bacterium | reverse complement strand
CGGTGATACCTTCGGATTCTTTTACATAGTCCATCCACTCAGGGCACCAGTCGTCGAAACGAAGCAAAAAGCCGTCTTCATCCACTTCAAAACTCTTACCCTTATAAGTAATCTCAGCCATTCTTGTCCTCCTTGGACAGTTTCATATCCATTTATCCCAACAGAAATGTTGGTATACCTACTACCCACAGAAAATCTTAGGGTAAAAAACCTCGACAAATTCAGTTCGTGCAATACGCACCATGTCTAGAAGCATAAGTGCCACAATCTTGTAAAAATGGCAAGTCACTTGAGTCATTTTTTTTCACAGTTTTTTTGCTTCAAAAAAAAATAATGGAAACAATTCTTTATGGTCGTTTTTTACGAAACAACGCACGCATTCCAATGGAGCAGGCTATGTTTTTTTTGCATGAGAGCCAAAAATTCTTGTTCTTTTTCACGATTTTCCATATTGGCAATACGAATAAATACATGCCGTTCGTTATTGCCTCGTTCTTCATTATCCGACAAAATAGAAATGATATTTACGTTATGCTCTGCCAACGTATCTAAAATAGGCCGCAATACCCCCACACCGTCCATGACAGGCAAAGTAAGCAAAAGACCGCCCTGCCGCACGCCAGTAAGACTTATAAGCACACGAAAAATATCGTGATCAGAAATAATGCCTACCAACTTTCCGTCTTGTGTTACCGGAAAACCGCCAAAGCCTTTTTCTTCCATAAGCATGGCCACAATCTCAATGGAATCTTCTGGGCTTACGCAAATAGGATTGGGCGTCATAATGCTTTGTAGTTTTAGCTCTGATAAAAGATAAAGCATTTCGCGCATATCTAAAGAAGTAGCCTGCGAAGGAGTAGCATCTTTAATATCTCTATCCGAGACAATACCAATGACGCGCATTTGATCATCCACCACAGGAAGGCGGCGAATATTATAATCTTTCATAAGCTTGTTGGCTTTTACCACCGAAGTTTCCGGAGTAGCAGTAACCACATTGCTGGTCATCCAATGTTTAATGAGCATGTTCCCTCCTCATTTTTCTTGTGGACATACGCACGAGAACTTGTCCTTATTTGAGTAAAAATCGTACATTTCTAAATGTTGCGAAAAATATACTGTCATTATATACCTACAGCCCATAAGCATCAAGTGTAAATAATGCTTTCTTAAATTTTGGAGAAAAATATGTATATATATTGTGATTGCCAAGCCGGTGTAAGCGGCGATATGTTTTTAGGCGCCCTATGCCATTTAGGTCTTGATCTTGCCCCCTTACAGCACATACTCAAAGATTGTGGTATTGATTGCACCATTGAAACCTGGCAAGAAACCCGCGCTGCCGGCCCCGGCTATCGCGTGGATGTGCACTGGCCAGACAATCAACCCCTGCGCCACCCCCATGACATTGCAGACATTTTTCAACGCGCATCTGTAACGCCCGCCGTACGAGAAAAAGCACTGGCTATTCTTGATGCCATCACCGCCGCCGAAGCCCATGCCCATGCCATCCCGCCAGAACAAGTGCATTTTCATGAAGTGGGCGCCATAGATACGGTGGTAGATATTTTGGGTGTAGCCTATGGTTTAGAAAAACTTGGCGCGGATTTTGTGCTCTGCTCAGCCCTCCCTGCCTTTAGCGGTACCATCGACTGCGAACACGGCACCATCCCCCTGCCCGCTCCGGCTACAGCCTATCTACTAGAAGGCAAACCCCTCTGCAACACTTGGCCAAGCCTTGCAAAAAGCGAAATGGTCACTCCCACGGGGGCAGCTCTTGTGCACGTACTTGGCAAAGCCTTTGACGTAAACCCACAAGGTCTCTGCAAAAAAATAGGTACTGGTTACGGTTCACGTAAGGCCCCTGCGGGGCTTCGTCTATGGCTTATGGAAGAACATGCAGAAAAAGAAAGCGCATCCCACATAGCTACTGTGCCTACAGACATACACACCGAATATGTCAGTCAATGGGAAAGCCACATAGATCACCTTACCGGCGAAGAATTGGGCGCTGCCCTTGAAGTGCTCTCTCACATGCCCGAAGTCTTAGACGTACTTTGGCTCAGCGGCACTGGCAAAAAAAATCGCCCTAGTGGCTTATTGCGTGTACTTTGTTTACCAGAAAACAAAGACACAGTACGCCAAGCCTTTTTTACCCACACCCATACCCTTGGCATGCGCCATGCACTTCTTGAACGCAGTATTTTACCTCGCTACGAGGGAGAACTTGACCTAGGCTACAGGCAAAGCTTTGCCGCCAAAGCATACAACCTTGACGGACAAACATGGCTGCGTGCCGAATGCGACGCCCTCAGACAACACGCCGCGCAACAGAGGGTCGGGATGCCTGCTTTACGCATGCATAAAAAATAACAGGCTCATCCCCCTCATAAACACAAAGCAATGAATAGTTCTCACTTTCTGTCTCACAGCCTTTTTTTTGCGTTGGCCTTTGGCCTTGCCGCCGCAAGCGGGGCATATTTGCGCCATATATGCAATACTGCCCTCAAAAAATGGACGGGAAACTTTTTTCCTTGGGGCATTTTTTGTGTGAACATTTTAGGATGCTTTGGCTTTGGCTGTGTGCTGGCCCTTGGCGAGCACACTCCATGGCTAGAAGAAAATTTCAAAACTATCTTACTCACCGCTTTTTTTGGTTCTTTTACCACATTTTCTTCGTATATTTTTGATGGGCATATTTTTTTAAAAAACAAAGAATATTTAAAGCTTAGCTTTTATGTCGGTGCACAAATCGTATTAGGATTAGGCTTTTTTTGGGCTGGCATGCATTTTTATTAAAAAATAATATTGACATTCATTCTCAAATACGTCAAAGTGTACCTACATTGAAGCAACTTTTTACATTTCCGTGAGGTGTACCATGGCGAAGAAATCAAAAAAAGCAAGCAGCGTTCAACCTATTTCTGT
>CAYJHX010000306.1:0-2940 GCA_964369395.1 uncultured Desulfovibrionaceae bacterium | reverse complement strand
GTATCTGGAATCTTGACAAAAAAATCATAGATTGCAACGATAGCTTTCTCGTTTTCCTTGGCATGCACTCAAAAACCCATTGCCTTGAAGCCCCGCAAATGTGCCTCCCCCCATACCAACCTGCCATAGAACACAAAAGCCAGCAAGAAGAAGCGCTTTCTTCTTTTGCTATTTTAGAACAAGAAATCAACAAAACTTTTAGTTCAGGATTCAGCACGAGAAAATGGTTTTGGCAAGATAGTCAAGGTCACATCATTCCTTGTAAAATTACCTTATTGCGCATAAAATATAACGAAGAAAATGTCGTAGCCATTGTCAGTCACGATTTACGGGAACTTTTGGATTATAAAGAAAAAGTTCAAGAATCTGAAAGAATTATGAGCAATATGATTAACAGCATGCCCCTTGGGGTTGTTATCGTAAACAAAAAATATCAAGCCATAGAGTGCAACAGCACAGCATACAAGCTTTTTGGTTTTGATAATAAAGAAGAATATATTAAAACCTTCTTTGAACTTATTCCCGAATTTCAACCTAATGGGCGACGCACAGTTGAGTATTCCCCTGAAGTTTTACATATCTGTTTTGAAAAAGGCCACTATACTACAGAATGGTTACATATAGATAAGTATGGAAAACCATTGCCTGTGGAAGTAACCTTAGTACGCACACAATACAAAAATGAAGAGATGGTCATAGGCTACATGCGCGATTTGCGTGAGTTTAAAGCTATGCAGCAAAAAGCATCATACAATGAACAACGCAATGCTATTATCTCTGAAAACACCCCATTATGTATCATGTTCTGGAATAAACAAGGCGAAATGATTGATTGTAATAAAGAAGTATTACGAACATTTAACTATGCCACAAAAGAAGAATATTTTAAAAGCCTTAATGAAACTTCTCCAACTTACCAACCCGACGGAAGAAACTCTAAAAACGTTATAGCATCTAATCATAGTGAAGCTCTTGAGAAAGGCTATTGTCGCTTTGAATGGCTGCACAATACCAATCAGGGCGAGCTTATCCCCATGGAGATTATTCTTGTTCGCTCCATTTTAGACGGCGAAGAAATTATCGTTTCCTATGCAAAAGACTTACGAGAACTTAAAGCGACACAAGAGCTTGTCAAAGAAGCCGAGTTGCGTAATACGCTTATGCTTGATTCTTTACCGCTGTGTGTGCACTTTTGGGATGAAAATTTCAAACTCATCTACACCAACCTTGAAGGTGCCAATACCTTTGGCTTTGACTCCAAAGAAGAATATCTTGAGGGCTTTGAAAAAACCTTACCAGAATTTCAATCCGATGGCATTCGCACAAAAGATTTAATCGCTCAAATGATTGATGAAGGTTTTAGTACGGGAGTGTCCAAAGGAGAAGTTGTTTGCCTACACGCCATAACAGAAGAAGAAATCCCCTTAGAAGTTTTGGTCATGCGCACATCTTACCAAGGAAAACGTGGACTTATTACCTATCTTAAAGATTTGCGTGAACATAAAGCCATGCTCTTAGAAATTGCCCAAAACGAGCAAGAACTACGTGTTGCTAAAGAAATTGCCGAAAATAGCACCAAAGCCAAAAGCGAATTCTTGGCCAACATGAGCCATGAAATACGCACCCCCATGAACGGCATTTTAGGACTTTTGCACCTCTTAGAACAAACCACCATGAATGAGCTGCAAGAAAATTATGTGAAAAAAAGTGTCTTTTCTGCCAATAATCTCATGCGCATTATTAACGATATTCTTGACTTTTCTAAGATTGAAGCGGGCAAATTAGAAATGGAAGAACACCCCTTCACTTTAGACGCTATATGTCAAGATGTTATGGATTTATATGAACCTATAAGTTCTGAAAAAGGGTTAAATCTGCAAGTTCTGCTCAATGAAAATGCAAACCTTTTCGTTTTAGGCGATGCCTTACGTTTAAAGCAAGTACTCTTTAACTTAGTGAGCAACGCTATTAAATTTACCCGCTCTGGGACAATATCTTTAGAAATAGAAAGCACTCTACGCAATCAACATGAGTTGCATTGCCAATTTGCTGTACGCGATACGGGCATTGGTTTAAGCCCACATCAGATTGATCGCCTTTTCTCTGCTTTTTCACAAGCAGACAACTCCGTTACACGCAAATATGGTGGTACAGGCCTAGGATTAGTCATTTCACGCAGCATTATTACCATGATGCGCGGCAATATTTGGGTAGAAAGCGAGTTAGGTAAAGGCTCTACCTTCTTTTGCACCGCCCTCTTTGCCCTTGCAGATGAATACAAAGCACCTCTACAAAACCCACAGCAAAATCAAGATCAAAAAACGACAACACGAACTAAGGAAGGTGGGCATTTGCTTTTAGCCGAAGACAATGAAATAAACCAACTTGTGGCGCAAGAAATTTTACAATCGGCAGGCTACACCCTAGACATTGCCAATAATGGTTTAGACGCCTTAGAAATGCTCAAGAAAAACACTTATGATGCTGTACTTATGGATATTCAAATGCCTATTATGGATGGCTATACCGCCGCAGAAAAGATACGTGCACAAGAAGCATTTACCACCCTTCCTGTCATTGCCATGTCTGCCCATGCCATGAAGGGAGACAAAGAAATCAGCCTTTCACACGGTATGAATGACCACATTACCAAACCTATAGACCCCGAAACTCTATATACAACATTGCAGTATTGGCTATCTCAGCGCTCATAAGTCATAATAAAGCATAAAAAAAGGGTGAAAGAAAAATATCTTTCACCCTAATTTATTACAACTATTATATAATATGCTTTAATGTTATCTCAAAAACATCAGCATCTTTTATACATTCGTGACTAATCATCCACTTGCTGAATACCATCAAGCTTCCAATTCCCCCCACTCGCAGGGCGTAAGAAATGCCATATTTCGCGAACTTGTTCGGTTTCCTCTCTGGTAT
>CAYJHX010000305.1:0-2940 GCA_964369395.1 uncultured Desulfovibrionaceae bacterium | reverse complement strand
ATGGGGTAAGCCTTCAAGAAAAGGCTTTTTTGCCACAGCATTTAAAAGCATGGTCACAACAGCTTGTGCCATGGCGTCGGCATCTTGCAACACCGTTCCCTGCATACTTCCCTCTGCCATAGCTTCTTTTGCTTTTTCAATGGCATCAATACCCACCACAGGAATAATTTCACCGTCTTTTTTATTAAAACCAAATTCCTGCAAAGCTTCAATGGCACCAAGAGCCATACCGT
Source organism: uncultured Desulfovibrionaceae bacterium (assembly GCA_964369395.1). Taxonomy (GTDB): domain Bacteria; phylum Desulfobacterota; class Desulfovibrionia; order Desulfovibrionales; family Desulfovibrionaceae; genus CAYJAD01. The sequence goes on along the minus strand of CAYJHX010000305.1, from coordinate 2,707 downwards.
CATTATTAGAAATAATAAAATCTACCTGATCTTTGTGTGCGTTTAAGGCAAGCTTCACCGCTTTATAGGCACACGAAGCATTCCATGGGCAAACAATTGTATCGCCCACTTGCTGCATTTTCACGCCAAGGGCACGCGCCCTTTGTACGCTTACTCGACTGCGAAACAACGCTTCGGGATTATCTAAGCCCCCTTGAAGCATAAAAAAATGACAGACCCCATCTTTGTTTTTATCGTATTGAGGATTGTCTGCCCATAATTTCGCGATAATCTCTCCTTGAATAATACCAGACTGCGCCGCTTTGGTGCCCACATATCGTCCCAAGGCATAGCTTTTAAGCACAGCTAAATTAGGTTCTTTATTGAAAAAAACCAAAGGAATATTTTTTTTACGCACCATATTCAAAATATGCTGACTGACCTTCACATCTACTAGATTAATAGCTACAGCATCTACTTTTTCTTTTAAAAAATCATTTAACTGCTCTGTCTGCACGGTTTGGTCATTTTTGGCATTAAAGAACACAACATCCGCCTTACCTTCTGCATATTTTTCCATGGCCTGCATTACAGAGTGCAAATAATTATCATCGGTATCAAAAATAAAAATCCCTACTCGAGGTTTTGTTGTGGCTGCACTTGCCAAAGCTGAGGGAACAAACAACACGCTTAAGCAGCACAGGCATATACATACAAAGATTTTCTTATACTGTTGAGACCACATGGCATTTCTCCATTGTATCAAGCTATTATGCAGCATTTTCAGGCGAATTCCCCCACGATACAAGCACCGTATACAGTTCATTAAGATTTAATGGCTTTGTGATATGGTCATTCATGCCTGCCTCAAGGCTTTTTTCTTTATCGCCCGTCATGGCATGGGCTGTCATGGCAATAATAGGTATGCGTTTGGCAAAAGGATGCGTACTTTGGCGGATGAGCTTCGTAGCCGTCAAGCCGTCCATGATAGGCATTTGAATATCCATAAGAATAATATCAAAATCTCCCTTTTCAAAGGTAGCTACACCTTCTTCGCCATTGGTGGCCAAGGTGACATGCATCCCCATATCTCGCAAAATTTCCAGAGCAATTTCTTGATTAATATCATTATCTTCTACCAATAGTATATGCAAGTGGGGCAAAGGAGTTTGGGTATTTTGCGCAAGCGTTTTTTCTTCAAGATGGGTTTCCAAAGCCTCTTCAGCACGCATGGTAAAGGAAAAGGTGCTGCCCTCACCGGGCACGCTGTGCACTTGTATAGTGCCCCCTAACAAAGCCACAAGGCTTTTGCTGATACTCAAACCAAGGCCCGTTCCACCATATTTACGCGTGGTGGTACCATCGGCTTGTGAGAAAGAATCAAAAATCTTTTCTTGCGCGTCGGCGGCTATGCCAATGCCTGTATCGCTTACAGCCACCTGTAAAAGGAGATTTTTTCCCTGCTTTTGTGCAAGGCTTATATACATACGCACTTGCCCTTCTGCCGTAAATTTAATGGCATTGGAACATAAATTAATGCATATTTGCGCAAAGCGTAAAGGATCGCTGTAAATAACATCTGGCACTGCTTCATCCACAGAAAAAGTCAAGTCTAAGCCTTTAGCATTACTCCTCTCTTCCAACATATCGCGCATAGATGTCAACACGCCGGAAATGCGAAAAGCCGTCTTATTAATATCAAGTTTTTCCGCTTCTATTTTGGAAAAATCTAAAATATCGTTAATAACGCCTAAAAGAGTTTTTGCTGCTGTATCAATACGCAGTAAATAATCTTTTTGCTTAGCATCGGGATGAGCTTTCAAGGCAAGATGTGTCATGCCAAGAATGCCGTTCATGGGGGTGCGTATTTCGTGGCTCATACAAGCCAAAAAGTCACTTTTGGCCTTGGTGGCAGCTTCCGATCGCTCCACCATATCTTTTAAGCTATCTACCATTTTCCCTAAACTTTCAGCCAAATGCCCCAATTCATCTTTGCGATGGTTTTGAATAGTAACATCGCCCTGACCATCCGTAATGGCCTTGGCAAAATAGCTCAGTTTCGCAATGTCACGCACAATGGGCAAAGTAATATACAACAAAAACAGCATAACAATAACAACAGCAAAAGCATTTGTCATAAGCGTAATATTACGTAATAAAGTCCCCGGCTCAGACATGAAGGATCTTTTGGCCAAAGTTGCCACATAAATATCTGTTTGTGGAACATGGTAATATCCCATAGTGTAGCATTCATCCCCTATATCAAAACGTACCACGCCAGAAGGTGTTTCCCTTACTTGCTCCACCCACGAGCCTTGAGGAAGCAACATATCCCCCTCGTGCAAAATTTTTATAACAGAGTCATTATGCATGGCAAAAATATGCGTCTGAATGTCTGCATGGGGCACACTTTGCAAAGCAACATTAGAAATCTTTACAAGGTTTAAAGAGCTTACTAAGGCACCACCATAGCCATTGTAAACTATCTCCAAAAAAATGGGCACAAGAGCTCTTTGTAATTCTTCGCTATAAAGAGTATGCCCAATATAAAAACCACTTTTGCGCATGGCGTCTTTAAATTGCTCCGCGGCTTTACTTTCAAGAATATTTTCTGCAGTGGGCGTGGTACCTAATATGTATTCCCCAAAATCATTGACCAAATAAATGGCATTATAATAGCCATAAGCCAAAAGAATTCTTTCAAAAAGCGCCGTCAAAGATATGCGCA
>CAYJHX010000304.1:0-2944 GCA_964369395.1 uncultured Desulfovibrionaceae bacterium | reverse complement strand
CTTGATAACTATCAATAACGTTCAACTCTAGAGGTTGCGCAACATCTTGCACAAGTCTATAGCGATCGGTCATTTTCGCCAGTTGTCCATTGGCATGGGAAACCATCAATTCAAAGGTCAAGCCTTGGGCAAAATTACGAAATTTTTTGCCATCGGCAGAACCAATGAGGGTACGTAATTTTTCCCAGCGCTGACACTCTATTTTTTGAGCATGGATAGCCGCATGCTTTTCTTGGATGCGCGCTTTGGCGGTTACATTTTCTTGCAGCTTGTGCGTGCATTGCATAAAAATTTCACGCTGCTGCTGTAAAGAATTTTCGCTTTCTTGCACTTGTGCGCGCACTTCCTCCATACTGTGTTGCGTCAGCTTTTTTTCACGCTCTTGAGCCAATCTTTGCGATATATCTTTTTGTCTGGTGTCTAGTTCCGTCTTGGCTGTATCAAGATGCTGCGCTTGAGAAGCAAGCAGAGATCGCTCTTCATCTGTTAAGCGACAATCTAAAAAATGTTGCTCGCCAAGAAAGTCTGCCGCCAGCAATTTTTCCGCAAAGCGCCCTTCGGCCTCTTGCCATTGCGGCGTCCTTTGCTCCATACGTCCGGTTAAAGCAGTGCAACGCGCCTTTGAGGCACTTACGTTTTGCTGTAACGCATGGTACTGTTCTCTGGCCTGCTTTTCTTGCTTTTCGGCATGATCCCAAACATTGCGTAACGTTTTTTCTTCATGGTTGGGGTCTTTCTCTGCAAATAATTGCACGCGTTCTTGCTGTCCTTGAACAAGTTGCGCCTTCTGCTGTGCCAAAGCAGTCTTTTTCTCATGAAGCGCCGCATTTTTCGTTGCGATAATAGCTTCTTGCCGCTGTATTTCATGGCCTATAGTTAACATATCTTTTTCGCATTGCGCCTGTTGTGCAGAGTGATTTTCCCAAGCTTCTTGCCGTGCTTTTAAAGATTTTACCATGGCCTCAAAGCCCTTTTGCGACGTTGGAAGCACATGTATACCAAGGGACCCAACATGTGAAAGCACATCTTGCATAGAGGCAGCGTGCTCTTGGTGCAATTTCTCTACAGTTGTACGTAAAGTAAGAACATGCTGTTTGACCATGTGCAGTTCACTTTCCATAATACCGTATTTTTTTTCGCCTTCTACCTGCAACATACGCGCATGCTGTTCTGCCTTTTCACTGGCTTGAATACGCTGCTCAAAATCTTCTGCTTGCGTAATGCGTACTGTCAAGGCTTGAATTTTTTGTTCAATGGCATCAGGAGTGGGCGTGTTTCCCTTGGCAAAAGGGTGTTCGATGGCACCACACAAAGGGCAGGCTTTACCATCTTCCAATTGACTACGATACAATTCCAGCGCTTCAATTTTTTTTATATACGCTTGCTCTCGCAATAAAGTTTCTTTTTCTTGGCGATACTCACGCAAAAGCCTTTGGTCTAAAAGCTGTGCCAACTGCTCTTTGTGCCTTGCACACACTTTACTCATTTCTAAAAGTTGATTTTTTTGCGCAGCGCATTGTTTGCTCAAATCACTCAAAGCACGTTGTTTTTGTAAAACATCCTGCTCTGCCTGTTGCAAAAGACGCGTGTTTTGCTCTTGTTCTTGTATTTTACCCACTATAACGCTGCATTGTTCTTTTATTCCGGCAAAACCACTGACAAGCCAAGCATCATGGGCATGCTGCTGTACATAAGCACGAGCCTTTTCTAAAAGTTTTGTGACAGCAGCCTGCTTTTTTTGCTCTTGTTTTTGCGTATGCACCAAAGCCGCAATATGGGCCTCTTCCTTGGTGTACTGTTCCAGGTTTGCCAAAAAATGCGTATTTTGCTCGGCAAGGCTTTGATCAAGCCAGCGTACCTTTTGCAAGCAAGGCAACGCTTGCTCTAAAGCTTCTTTGTGTGCCTTCGTCTTTTGCTCAGCTTGCTGCAACACGTGCGCTTGCTGCGTAACCTTGCTTTCCCATTGCAACAAAGCCTCTTTTTCTTGCGCCATATGCTTTACATCGTCAGCCTGCTCTTTGCGCCAAGAAGCGCACATGGCATAAGCACCTTCTAGCGCCATGGCTTTTACAGCTTTTTCAAGACGCGCTCTTTGCGGCAAAAAGAGCTCTGCCTCTGTGTGCCAACGACGCACTTCTTCGGCAAGCAATTCCAAATCTTTTTGCATATTCTCTAGGCCTGTAAGCCAAGCAAGGGCCCCTTGCAATTCTTTTGCTGTTTGCCCCAATGTTTGTTCTTGCTTGTGAGCATTTTCCTTACTTGCTCTTATTTCTTTTTCTTTCTCTTCATCCAGCAGGACTATATCTTCTGTCTGCCTTTGCAAACTGCCTAAAATTTCTTGCTCCGATTTATGGCGTTCGTGTACGCGTTGAGAAATTTCTGTGTATATTTCTGTACCGGTAATTTGCTCTAAAATCTTTGATTTTTCTACTACTGCTGCTTTTAAAAACGTATCAAAGCCCCCTTGCGCCAAAAGAATGGAACGCGTAAAGCGGTCAAAATCCATACCGGTTTTTTCTTCCACTGCTTGTGACATGTGCTTTTTTCTGTCTTCCACAATTTTTTGTGTCACAGCATCTACTATTTCGTGTTTAACTTCTTGCAAAGCGCCTTGCGCTTTGCCTCTTGCCCTGCGCTGAGCCCAAAAACAGCGAAAGGTTCCTTCTTGTGACACGAAAAGCACCTCTGCCGAACACTCCCCGCAATGACGCGACATGATTTCATTACTGCTGGCAGTAATTTTTCCAAGTCGAGGGGTGGCCCCATACAAAGCCAAACAAATGGCATCGAGCACCGTGGACTTACCTGCCCCTGTGGGGCCGGTGAGAGCAAATACTCCGTGAGTACTGTATTCGGGATGGGTAAAATCTATACTCCATTCCCCATAAAGCGAATTGAGATTTTTAAAACGAAGTTCCAGTATTTTCATAAGAGTACCTGTTAT
>CAYJHX010000303.1:0-2956 GCA_964369395.1 uncultured Desulfovibrionaceae bacterium | reverse complement strand
TGCACATGCTGTCTTCTGAACAAAGCCCTTGGGCATAAAAACAGCGTGTAGGAGGATTTTTCATGCAAGATATGATGTTTAGTGCAGTTTTTGGTGCTTTAACCACAGAACACCGCATGAATTTCATTGCCAATAATTTGGCAAACGTGAATACCAATGGCTATAAGCAAGACAAACTTGCCTTCAAAGATACCATGGCATCCTTTGCGCATGACGAAATTCGCGAACCGCTGATGCATTGCCGTTCAAAACCTCTTTTTCCTGAGCCTAAAAACGTGGCACGCCCTCGTATTGCCGTAGATAAAATAGATTTTTCTCAAGGCTCTATGAAATTTACCGGAGACCCTTTGGACGTATCTTTGACAGGGGAGGGCTTTTTTAAGGTCAATACTCCCAATGGCGAACGGTATACGCGCAATGGGCATTTTGTGAAATCTTCCGACGGAACGTTAATGACACCGCAAGGGTGGCCCGTACAAGGAACAGATGGGAATATTGTCATTCCTGATGGTACGCGCCATGTACATATTGGCGGCGATGGGCAAGTGCTTGCTGATGGTGATCTTATTAATACCATCAATTTTGTAGGCATTGCAGACCCGCAAACTCTTCAAAAAGAAGGGCATAACCTTTATAAAGGGCGCGACAATGTGGAAGTTCAAGAAATAGACGCACGCGCTGAAGGCACACGTCTTTCACAAGGTTTTGTGGAGTCGGCCAATGTGCAAGTTGTTACCGAAATGGTGAATATGATTGAAGTGCATCGCCAATTCGAAGCCTACCAGAAAATAATACAAACTTCTGACACTATAGATAAAGCGGCCATCGATAAGGTCGGGAAAATTCGCTAATAGCGACAAATTATAAAAAGTTTCTCTTGTTATATTATTTGAAACGGACAGAGAGTCTGATAAAATAAGGAGCGAAAGCGTATGATGCGTTCACTTTGGACAGGCGCCACGGGTATGGTGGCCCAACAAATGAATATTGACGTTATTTCCAATAACTTGGCCAACGTCAATACTACTGGCTTTAAGAAAAGTCGGGCGGAATTTGAAGATCTTATGTACCAAACCATGAAAATTGCCGGCTCTATTACCGATGGCGATAATCGTTTGCCTGTGGGCATTCAAGTGGGTATGGGTGCTCGCCCCACCGCTGTGCATAAATTTTTCTCTCAAGGGGATTTCCAAAATACCGGTAACGCTCTGGACGTCGCCATTGAAGGTGATGGTTTCTTTCAAGTGGATGTGAACGGGGAGATGATGTATACTCGCGCAGGCACTTTTAAATTAAATCAAGATGGTACCGTGGTTACAGCCAATGGCTATGTGCTACAGCCCGAATTTACTGTACCTGCTGAAACGAAAAACCTTTCTATTTCGGCTCAAGGGCATATTGCCGCTTTAGATGCTTCTGGCGCAGAAATTGCCTCGGCAGAAATACCTTTGTATACGTTCATTAACCCCGCTGGTTTAGACTCCCGCGGACGTAACCTCTATACCCCCACAGAAGCCTCTGGTGAAGAGTTAGAAGGCGTACCCGGTACCGATAATGTGGGAACTTTGGCCCAAGGTTTTTTGGAAATGTCCAACGTAGAAGTGGTGGACGAAATGGTGAATATGATTGTGGGACAGCGCGCCTACGAGGTAAACTCCAAAGCTATTCAAACCTCTGACACCATGTTAGGTATTGCTGTAAACCTCAAGAGGTCTTAAGCATGCTCGTGCTGCCTAAAGCCGCATATCCTTCCCCTTTTGGGGGGCTTATTGTCACAAGGTTTACGGTATGGAACTTTTTCCTTTGCTCTATGCTGCGGAATCTGTTTACAAAGTGTGGTTTGGCAACGCGTTATTTCTTCCTTTTTTTGCTCCTTATTTTTATGGCGGGGCAGGGCTTATTTGTGAACGCAAGCCCTGCCCTTGCTGCTGCTCAATGGAATTATGCTAAGCCCGGTTTACCGTTAAGCCCGCAACAGCAGGGAGTAGGGGCTGGGCAAACACGCAATGCCATAGGGCAAGGAAAATATGCTGGCGGCGCCTTAGAATTGCGTAATTCCCACGATTGGGGCTTGCATATTCGTAGTGCCGCTGTGGCTCATGGTGATATGGTTTTGCTAAAAGATATAGCAGATCCCGTAGGCCCCATACCCGATGGGCTTTGGAATTCTTTAAAAGATCAAGCTCTTTGGCCTGCACCACCAGAACCCGGCAAGCCTTTGCAAATTAATAAAGCGCGCCTTGGGCGGGCTCTTCGCGAAACCTTGGGCGAAACGGCAAAACGCTGTATTTTACCCAGCTCTTTGGTTATTCAACGAGATGGTGTGCTGCTTACCGAAAACGATTTACAACAATATGTTGTCAACTATTTGACTCCGCAAACCTCTGCCATGCCCGGAACTGCGGAGTGGACAGAATTTCGCTTGCCTCCTTATATTTTTTTGGCACATGGGCATCAGAAAGTCAGCCTTGAGCCGGGTAATTTGGCGCCGGGGCGCGTGACATTTCGTTTTCTTGTGCAAGAGCCTGACGGGCGAGTGGTGCGCAAAGTGGCTGGCGCGGCCTTTTTAAACTTATGGGTAGAGGTGCCGGCGGCAGCGCGCCCCATGAATAAGGGCGATCAACTGCATGTGAATGATATTACCTTTATGCGCGTAAATGCGGCATTTTTGCAAGCCATGCCTTGGGATGGCAAAGGCGGGCCTTGGCAAGTGGCTCGTAATTTGGGTACAGGCGAAACCATTTATAGCACCGATTTATTGGGTGTAGCCATGGTGCGCAAAGGGTCCATAGTGAACCTTGTGTACGCCAAGGGCAATGTGCGCATGGAAGTAAAAGCCGAAAGCCTTGTGGACGGAGCCCCAGGCTCTATTATTCCGGTGCGAAATTTGCAAAGTAAAAGGCAAGTGTACGGGACGGTGAGGGATAGTCGAACTGTTGTCATCGAATAGCAGTCG
>CAYJHX010000302.1:0-2971 GCA_964369395.1 uncultured Desulfovibrionaceae bacterium | reverse complement strand
GCAAGAGAGAAGAAGGGGAGAAGGCAAACAAAAAATGCTAGCCGTTAAGCACCTTAGTAAGCATGGCATCGGCCTGCATGGCGGCTGCTTGCATAACCCGCGGAGCCAATGGGGGCAAGTTGTTAATATCAGAGGAAAAATCACCTACAATAACGAGGTTTTGTCCAAGATGTCGTTTTTGCATGGGCGGGCCATCGTAGCCGGCAATGCCGGAAGCGCTGACACAAAAAATATTTTGCGCCATGCAACTTTCTACAAAAAGTCGTTTGCTTTGAGCCACATCTAGCGCTTCTATCCACAATGGCGCTGCGGGCAAAAGAGTGGGCAAATTTTCTGCATCGATAAACATGTTATGTGCAATGACGTTTGCTTGTGGGCAAAGCTCCATAATTTGTTCTGTTAAGGCTTGCACTTTAGGCATACCTATATGGCGGGGAAAATAAGGCTGTCTATTTAAATTAGACGCGTCCACTGCATCATGGTCTATGAGCACCAAACTTTGTATGCCACTACGCACGAGCATAAGGGCCACATTGGCACCAAGGCCACCTGTTCCGGCAATACCTACAGTTACAGCGGCAAGCTTGGTGAGTTCTTCGGGCAGTAAATACCGCTGTAAACCTTGTTGAAGCAACATAGCGTTTCCTTAAGAAAAGTTTTGTGGAAGGCTCTGCCTCCCACACCCTCCGCCAAAGGGGATAATCCCCTTTGGAAACCTTCATTTAATATTCTTAAAGCAAAATAGGTGTTTTAGGTTCCAGATGCGCAGAAAGAATTTTCCGAAAGGAAAATTCGTATAGAAGTTATTTGAGGGGGTGGGTTTGGGAGGGGGAACTTTTTTCAAAAAGTTCCCCCTCCCAAAAAAAACAAAAACTTCAAAAACCTACTTAATAGCGGCTTGTAAATCGGCCACGGCGTCGGTTTTTTCCCAAGTAAACTCAGGAAGCTCACGACCAAAGTGCCCGTAGCAAGAAGATTTCTTGTAAATAGGACGGCGCAAGTCTAAGCGTTTAGAGATGAAATAGGGGCGCAAGTCAAAGACTTCGCGCACGGCTTTGGTGAGCATTTCGTCAGAAATGTCACTGGTACCAAGGGAAGAAACAAGCACGGAAACGGGTTCAGCCACACCGATGCAATAGGCAATTTGCACTTCGCAGCGTTCGGCAAGGCCGGCGGCCACCACGTTTTTGGCAACGTAGCGTCCCATGTAGGCGCCGGAGCGGTCGACCTTAGAGGGGTCTTTGCCGGAGAAAGCGCCGCCGCCGTGATGGCCGGCACCGCCGTAGGTATCGTTGATGATTTTACGTCCGGTAAGGCCGCAGTCGCCCATGGGGCCACCTACCACAAAGCGGCCTGTGGTATTGATGAAGATTTCGCAATCTTTTTCGGCAAAGAAGCCGGAGGGCTCTAGCACGGGGCGGATAACGTGGGCGCGCACGGCCTCTACGATATCGGCTTGACTTACACCGTCGGCATGCTGGGTAGAAACCACCACATTATTGATACGTACGGGCTTGCCGTCTACGTATTCAAAAGAAACTTGGGTTTTTCCGTCGGGACGGAAGAAGTCTACAATGCCGGCTTTACGCACGCGGGTAAGTTGTTGCGAAAGCTGATGTGCCCAGTAAATGGGAGCGGGCATAAGGGTGGCGGTTTCTTTGCAGGCAAAGCCAAACATCATGCCTTGGTCGCCGGCGCCTTGATCTTCGGGGGCGGTGCGATCAACGCCTTGGGCAATATCGGGAGATTGCTTATCTATGGAAGAGAGCACGGCGCATGTTTGCCAGTCAAAGCCCATGTCGGAGCTGTTGTAACCAATATCTTTGATAGTTTCGCGTACTACTTGGGCAAAGTCGGCAAATCCCTTGGTGGTAATTTCGCCTGCCACCACGGCCATACCGGTGGTCACAAGGGTTTCGCAAGCTACGCGAGAGTCGGGGTCTTGCGCCAAAAGGGTGTCAAGGATGGCATCAGAAATTTGATCTGCCACTTTATCGGGGTGACCTTCAGTGACGGATTCGGATGTAAAAAGGTATTTACCTTGGGGGAATTTCATGGGAACTCCTTATTAAAGAAGATTAAAGAAGGATATTATCAAGAAGTCTTGCTTTGCCCATGCGCACAGCGCAGGCCATCAGCGAGTCTTTGCCTACTGTTTCTAGGGGGGTTAAAGAATGGGCGTCTATGACAGAAAGATAGTCTAGGCGTCCAAGGGGCAGTTTTTCTGCCCAGCGTGCCAATACCATTTGCTGTAATAAAGGTACGCTTTTTTCGCCTTTGGCTACCATTTCTTTGGCAAATTGTAAGCCTTTTTGGATTTCTGGGGCCTCAGCACGTTCTGCTTCGGTCATATAGACATTGCGTGAACTTAAGGCCAACCCATCGGCTTCGCGCACAATGGCATGTCCTATAATATCTATGGGGACATTTAAATCGCGCACCATACGGCGAATGACAGCTAATTGCTGCCAATCTTTTTGGCCAAAAACGGCCGTGTCGGCTTGGGTGAGCATGAAAAGCTTCATGACCACCGTACACACGCCTTGAAAGTGTGTGGGGCGTGAAATACCGCAAAGGCCACGCGAAAGAGACGGCACCGAAACAAGGGTAGCGGCGTCTTCAGCATACATGGCAGAGGCTTCCGGTGCGAAGAGGGCATCTACGCCAAGGGCCTGTACTATAGCGCTATCGCGTTCAAAATCGCGCGGATAGGCTGCCAAATCTTCGCCGGGGGCAAATTGGGTAGGATTAACAAAAAGGCTGACTACCACTTTGTCAGCTATTGTACGGGCATGACGCATAAGCGCCTCATGTCCTGCATGATAATAGCCCATGGTAGGAACCAAGGCTATACGCTGTCCCTCTGCCTTCCATGTTTTGCAACATGTTATAATATCTTGTGTTTCTTTTAGTATCTGCATATCAAGTTATAGTAATATGGTTTAAGAGAAGGTTCTTATACACTGACTTG
>CAYJHX010000301.1:0-2980 GCA_964369395.1 uncultured Desulfovibrionaceae bacterium | reverse complement strand
CTACTGCGTTAAGCTTGTTTTTTCAGTATGGATTTGATGAGAAAACTTTGTGATTTAATAGAAAAATAGTATTAAAAAGTCTTTTGTCAGACATTTTTATAGATTGTGTTGGAATGTAAATTATAAAATCACTTACATGAGAGGAGTGTATGCAAAAACGTAAAATTCTTTCGTATTGGCTTTGTTTAGGTGTATGTCTGTTAGCTCTTGGCGGTTGCGGAGACAAAAAAGTTTCTTTGAAGCCTACGCCAAAACCGCAATACGGGTTAGGTCCCGATAGCCCCATAGCTGATGTGCTTAACTATCCGCAAGATTTAAATTATTATGTGAGCAAGGCCCCCTCTGGGCTTTTGATTTCTTCTGCAGTACAGTCGGAAGAAGTGGCAAAGTTTAAAAGACTTTTTTATGCTCCTTGGGGGCAAAGCCGCGCCGGATACTCCAAGCGTGTGTTTACCTCGCTCTTTGGGCGCGCTCGTGGGTATCAAGGCGTAGACCGCTGGTCTGATTCGGCTTGGGCTTCGCTCAAATATAATGCTAATATTGCCAGCTATCCCAATGTACAAAGGCCGGCTATTATACTTCGTCAAACCTCTTTACGCGAAATGCCCACCATGCAACCTCGCTACAGTAAGCCTACGCCTGTTCCTGGGCCATCTCCCTTTGACTATTTTCAATACGCTACCTTACCTCCCGGTTTACCTATCTATGTATCGCAAGTATCCAGAGATAAACGCTGGTATTTCATAGAAAATGCCATTGCCGGTGGTTGGGTACAAAAACAAGACGTAGCTTTTGTCAATGAAAGCTTTATTAAAAGCTATAAAAGCAAACCTCTGACGGCCCTCATTCGTGATGGCGTATCCTTGGGGAGTGCGGGCGGCGTTGCCTATATTGGCGCGGCCTTCCCCCAAGTAAGTGCTGGTTCTGGCAGTTTTACCGTGCTTGTGCCTAAAGGCAGCGGCGGCGGTATGGCAAAAGCTGTAAATGCTGACATCTCTTCCGGCGATGCTGTTACTATTCCCATGCCCATCACTGCGGCCAATATTGCTAAAGTCGGTAATATTATGATGGGGCAAACCTACGGTTGGGGTGGTGTGAATAATAATCGCGACTGCTCTTCTTCCTTACGCGATATGTTCACCCCCTTCGGTATTTCCATGCCGCGTAACTCTAAGGGGCAATACCGTTCTGCCTCTATGATGCCTTTAACAGGCTATGATGATGCCGAAAAATTGCGCAGTATTGCCACCATGAGCAAACCCTTCCTAACCATGATTTGGATGCCCGGGCATATCGGCTTGTATCTTGGTAATGAGAAGAATAAGCCTATGATGTTCCACAATGTATGGGGGGTACGTGTCAACGAACCCGACGGTCATGACGATCGCCATGTCATCGGGCGCGCCGTGGTAACGACGCTGGAACCCGGTAAAGAATTACCAAACTTGTATAATAATCAAACAATCTTACGCCGTATTGGTGGAACGTCTACCTTACCGTAATGTTAAGATCTTTGAGGAGGAGAGAAATTTTGGACGCACAATACTGAGAGTTTGAAGTTTTTCTGGGGGGAGAGGAGCCTTTTGCTAGCGCCAAAAAGGCCCCTCTCCCCCAAAACGCGCTTTTAAAAGCCCCATGTACACAATACATGGGGCTTTTGGTTTAATGACAAAGTTTTTCACGAGGGGAGCGTACTTTTTTGGTACCCGGCTGGAGTAAAAAACGAGTCTGACGATGTAGATTGTATTTTTTCAGCAACTTATTAAGAGTCAAAGCGCTTCACGGGCAAGTGGCATTGGCCGCGGCCGGTGCGTTTGGTAAAGTCTTGGTGGTAGTCTTCTGCGGCAAAGAAGGCAGGCGCAGGAGAGAGTTCTGTAGCTACTTTATATCCTTTTTCTTTTAAGATGTTTATGAGTTTTTCTGATGTGGCTTTTTGTTCGGCATCGGCATAAAATATGACGCTGCGGTATTGTGTGCCCACATCAACCCCTTGCCTATTTACTTGGGTAGGGTCATGAATTTCAAAGAAAAAGCGGGCCAGAGTTTCAAAATTTACTTTGCTAGGATCATATTCTACTTTTACTACTTCGGCATGTCCTGTGTCGCCATAGCTTATTTCTTCATAGCTTGGAAAGGTAGTACTGCCGCCCATGTAGCCGGAAACCACATCAAGCACGCCGGGCAGTTTAGAGAACCCGTCTTCCACACCCCAGAAGCATCCACCGCCAAAGAAGGCCACGGCTGAGGCCGCTTTCTGCGGTACAAACTTCATAGATAAAGAGTTGACGCAGTGACGAGTATTTTTTGCGGTAAAGCCTTCACCCAAGAATACGTGACCTAAATGCGCGCCGCAATTGGAACAAACAATTTCTGTTCGAGAACCGTCGGCATCGGGGACCCGCAATACTGCTCCGGCGATTTCCTCATCAAAGCTGGGCCAACCGCAATGAGAGTCAAATTTGTCGGCCGATTGGTACAAGGGGGCATTACAACGGCGGCAGGTGTAAATGCCTGTTTCTTTATTGTTTAAATATTCGCCGGTGTAGGGTCTTTCGGTGCCTTTGTGCACGATGATCCGCTCTTCTTCGGCTGTTAGGGAATTAAAATGCATAGTGCGTCCTTTTTTCAATTTTTCTTCAAGATTGATGGGCACGTGAGGGGAATTGCCAGCTAAGGCAAAAACACTTAAAGCGCCAATGGTTAAAATAATACTTAAGATTAGAATTTTATACGGAAATTTCATAGGATACCTACTAATGTAAAAGGTGCATGGGAACCTATGATTTAAATAAGAGTAATTCCTAGTAAGTCAATAGTAATTTTAGATATGAAAAATGAGCCGTGGCTTTTTTGATGTATCAAAATGAAAAGACAGAAAAGAAATATAGCTCTAAGTAAAAAAGATAGATAGGAAATATAGCGCGTTTTGAAAGGAAGGGGGAGGAGCTGGAGGAGGGGGTGAGTTGGAGAAGGGGGAGGA
>CAYJHX010000300.1:0-2988 GCA_964369395.1 uncultured Desulfovibrionaceae bacterium | reverse complement strand
TCCCTTCGTAAAAAGAGCATATTTTCCTTAGCAGAAAATAAAAATCACAGCATTTTTTGAGGCGTTTTTTATCTTCTGCTTGTGTCAAGTATGTTTTTTTAGGATTTTAGGGAGGGAAAAACTTTTGCTAACGCCAAAAAGTTTTTCCCTCCCCGCCCATGGCATGGGCTCCCCTCCCTTTTCAAAACGCGTTACATTAAAAAGCTCAAGGGCTCTTCACAATTGGAGAATCCATGTATTTTAGCAATCTTAAAAATTGTGTAAGACTCTCAACTTTTATATAAAAGTTTTGGGAAAAAGGGAGGGGGGCTGGGGGAGGGAAAATGTTCAAATAAAAATATGCTTCTTATTATATGCCTTTTTCTTCTTCACTAAAATCGGGTAAAGAGTTGGGCATAAGCAGGCTTTCTGGTAGAGTGCTTGCTGTTTGTGAAAAAATATTAGAGAGTATGCTGTTGGAGACCAGCATACCGCTGCGTGTCAAACGCAAGTAGCCATCACGAATGCGAATAAGTCCGTGTTCGTGCAGGGCTTGAATCAACAATTTATGATCTTTCATAAAATTGCGCCCTGTCAACAATCGATAGGCTTTAAAGCGTAGACCTCGCGAGGTTCGTAGGCGTAGCATGACCAGTTCGAGTACACGTTCCCTTGGGGTAAGTACGGCGGCGTTGCTATCGAGGGTGCGATCTTTGACGTGCCGTGCCCAATGGGCAAGGTCATAAGGGTTTGTCCAGCGTCGTCCTTGAATGGTAGATGTGGCTGATGGCCCAAGGCCAAGATAGTCGTTGCCTTCCCAGTATCCTAAGTTATGTCGACATTGAAAGCCCATGCGTGCGAAGTTTGAAATTTCATAATGCAGATAGCCTTGTTCTTCTAAAAGGGCTGCCCCTTCCATAAACATAACAGACTGGTCGCGCTCTGGCGGTAGGGCTATGCGCCCTTGTTCATAATCTCTTTCAAGCTTGGTTCCCTCTTCTAGGGTAAGGCCGTAGGCAGATATATGTTGTGGTTTCATGCGTGTTATTTCGCGTAAGGTATTAAGCCAATGGCGTACCCCTTGCCCCGGTAGGCCCCACATTAAGTCTACGTTAATATTGTTAATGCCACATTCATTGGCTAAACGTACGGCATAGAGGCTATCGCGCACTTTGTGAGAGCGCCCAAGCATGTGTAAATATTCTTCATCCAAGGTTTGTAAGCCAATGGACAGACGGTTAACGCCGGCTTTCATAAATTCATAGATATGCCCTTGAGAGCGTAAAGATTCGGGGTTAGCCTCTAAGCTTACTTCCACATTGGAGGTGAGGGTAAAGTGTTTTGCCACCCGCTCCATAAACATGCCTACAGCCTTGGCAGGCAAGAGGGAGGGGGTTCCTCCTCCAAAGAATATAGAAGAAATGGGGGTTTTGGCATACACTTCTGCCCAAATAAGCAATTCTAAAGAGAGCGTATCTAGATAGTTGCGAAAATCTTCACTTTGCAAAGGTTTTACGCTTCGCCCCAAAGGGTAAGAGTGAAAAGCGCAATAGTGGCATTTACTGCGACAAAAAGGAACGTGAATGTATAATAGCATGGTTTACCTGCTTACGTAGTGAGCAACAGAGCCTTTGCACATGTATTTTGTATGTGTTAAGAAAATGAACATGCAGAGGTCTCACATATAGCCTCTTCTTGCTTCAACGACAATACCAAAAAAGCGTTCCAAAAATATAGCCCCAAATCCTCCTTTTTCGTTACTTTTCTTTTTTGCAAATTCGGTTTATCATACATGGCCTTTGCGCTTTTGCTTTTGTTTAAAAAATTATAGAATACAGTACAAATACAGAGCAAAAATCTTTACGTAAAAATCGTTACAATATATCCGCCTCATTTGGAGATTACATGAATACAGCCCCCACACAACCCAGCAAAACCTTGGATATTCCTTTAGAAAAGCAAAAGGATATTGCTATTATTTTACCTGCGTATAATGAATCTTCTACGGTGGTAGAAACGTTGCTCAGCTTTCATGCGGCTCTTCCGGCAGCGCGTATTTACGTTATAGACAATAATTCTAAAGATACTACGCAGGCCTTGGCCAAAGCCGTCATGGCAGAGCATAATATCCCCGGTGCGGTTATTTTTGAAGGCCGGCAAGGTAAAGGCAATGCTGTGCGACGGGCTTTTTTAGAGGTGGACGCCGAGGTGTACCTTATGGCTGATGCTGATTGCACATACCCTGCCGACCAAGCTGCCGAGATGGTATGGCCCATTTTGAATAATGAAGCAGATATGGTCATAGGCGATCGTATTTCTCAAGGCGACTATGCCAGAGAAAATACTCGTCCTTTGCATAATTTAGGCAATGCTATGGTGCAAAGATTAGTAAATTGGGTGGGGAACTCAGATTTTAGTGATATTATGACGGGTTATAGAGCCTTGAGCCGCCCCTTTGTGCGTACCTATCCGCTTTTGGTAGAAGGTTTTCAAATAGAAACAGATATCAGCCTTTTTGCATGCCAAGGTCGTTTTCGCTGTCTTGAAATTCCTATCCGTTATGTGGATAGACCCGAAGGTAGCGAATCTAAGTTACATACGGTGCGTGATGGATTGCGTGTGCTTTTAACCATTTTTCGTATTGTGCGCTTTTATAAACCTTTGGCTTTTTTCTTTTCGCTGAGTCTGCTTTTTGCCATTGCAGGCCTTGTGGCAGGTATTCCCGTTATTTGGGAGTTTATGGAAACTCAATACGTTAGCAAAGTACCTACGGCTATTTTAGCGGTAGCGCTGGAGATTTTAGCGGCGAACCTTCTTTCGGTGGGATTGTCTTTAGACGGCCTTGCTAGGCAGCATGAAATAGATATTGAAAGAACGTTACAAAAGTACAGTACGCCGCGCCATACTCGCTAACAGGCTACTGAAAAAGAGCTGTCACATGCGGCTACCACCAGCCCACAGGATGTGGGCGTGCCCCGCAGGGGAGCAAGCCAAAGGCAAGGCGGAATT
>CAYJHX010000299.1:0-2992 GCA_964369395.1 uncultured Desulfovibrionaceae bacterium | reverse complement strand
ACGCAATGTCCACACGTTTGCCACGAGGCAAATCTACACCTGCAATTCTAGCCACTCTTGTCTCCTGCCTAGCCCTGACGCTGTTTATGTCGGGGGTTTTCGCAGATTACTCTGAGCACGCCCTTACGTCGAATGACCCTGCACTTAGGGCATATCTTCTTTACGGAAGGTCTTACTTTCATGTTCGTACTCCAGACTACACTTCTTCTCTGCTACCAGTAGCAGGAACAGAAGCTTCTATCCGTCTTTGTTTTTTCTGTCAACACCATAATTTTCATAAAAAACGTCAACACCCTGTCTTTTTGTCTTTTTCCTAGCATTTCGCACCTCTTACCAAAAGGTATATAATCAAAAACTATGCACCCTTAGCAAAATGTGTTTGTGGTAAAAAACAAATTTTCTGTCATGTCGACTTTTTTTACCTACGTGGCCCTCGATCTGAAATACTCAAAATCTGCGGCCCCACAGGGGTTATGGCAATGCTGTGTTCAAAGTGCGCAGCCAACGATCGGTCGCGCGACACAGCTGTCCAATTATCTTCCAAAATGTCCACTTCATAACTGCCCACAGTTACCATGGGTTCAATGGCAATGACCATGCCATTGTGTAATGGCATGCCCGCATAGGCAGGTTTAAAGTTAGGCACTTCAGGTTTTTCGTGCATTTTGGCGCCCACTCCGTGACCCACAAAACGACGAACAACGTTAAAACCAGCGTCTTCCACAAATTTTTGAACGGTTTCGCCAATGCGATACACATCCACCCCATGTCTTGCTACTTCTATGCCTTTATACAAAGCATCTTCCGTAACTTGCATAAGTCTTTTTGCTTCTTCGCTGATTTTTCCTACGGCAAAGGTACGTGCCGCATCGCCTACAAATCCTTCGTAGACAACGCCCATATCCACACTTACAATATCTCCCTCTTCAAGCAGCCGCGCAGAAGGAAAACCGTGGACCACAACCTCATTTACCGAAACACAAAGGGCAAAAGGGAAACCATGGTATCCCAAAAATGCCGGTTTGAGTTTGTGCGTTGCGCAGTACGCTCTGGCCGCATCTTCAAATTCCATGGTAGACACTCCAGGTGCCACCATATCTTCGATGATGTCAAGCACGTTAGCCACATGCCTGTTGGCTTCGCGCATGAGCCCAATTTCTCGCTCATTTTTTATAAACGCACCGCGAAATTTTTTCATATTCGTATCCTGCTTAAACTAATTTAAGCTCTGGCCTTCTTAGACTTATTCATAAGTCCTTCATACTGGCTAGAAATCATATGCGATTCCATTTGACTCATAAAGTCCATGGCAACGCCCACTAAGATAAGCAAGCTTGTACCGCCAAAGTAGAAAGGTACGTTGAAATTGGCAATGAGAAGCATGGGCAGCACAGACACCACAGAGATATAAAAACCACCTGTCAAAGTTAAACGAGACAAAATAGTGTTAATATATTCTTCGGTCTTTTCACCGGGACGAATACCTGGAATAAATCCGCCAGCTTTTTTCAAGTTTTCTGACATATCTTTAGGGTCAAAAATAATGGCCGTATAAAAATAGCAGAAAAAGAAGATAAGAGCCACAAAGACAATGTTGTACACTATGCTTTCAGGCGAGAACATAGAGGTAAACATTTGCACATACTCATTATCTGAAAATTGCCCAATGGTAGCAGGAAAGAGCAACAAAGAAGAGGCAAAGATGGGCGGAATAACACCAGCTGTGTTAATACGCAAAGGCAAGTGCGTATTTTGCCCGCCATACATTTTGCGCCCCACTTGGCGCTTGGCATAGTGAATGGGGATACGACGCTGCGCGCGTTCCATAAACACAATACCTACTGTAACTCCCAGCATAAGCACTAAGATGACAATGGCGAGGAATATGGACATATCTCCAGTACTAATCAACTGGAAAGATTGCATAATAGCACGAGGAATACCCACTACAATACCTGAGAAGATAATGAGGGAGATACCATTACCAATGCCCTTTTCGGTGATTTTTTCACCAAGCCACATAATGAGCACAGTACCTGCGGTAAAGGTCAAAATCGTAATAAGACGAAATTCCCAGCCAGGTTCCATAACCACCAAGGCGCCGGAAGGACTACGCATGCTTTCAAGACCTACAGCTATACCAAAGCCTTGTACCAAGGTAATGAGCACTGTAAGGTAGCGCGTGTACTGCGTAATCTTACGTTTTCCCGCTTGACCTTCTTCTTTGGCCATACGCTTTATGCTAGGATTGATAACCTGCATAAGTTGCATGATGATAGAGGCAGAAATATACGGCATAATCCCCAGTGCAAAGACTGAAGTATTAGAAAGGCCGCCACCGGAAAACATATCGAAAAGGCCAAAAAGCGTACCGGACATTTGTGCAAAAAAACTTTGCAAAGCTACAGCGTCTACACCAGGAATAGGGACGTGTACGCCAATCCGATAACAGCATAAAAGCAGAAAAGTCCAGCCCAGTTTTTTCATGAGGCCAGATTGTGCTGCCATGGTATTTACCGCTCCGTTTGCCATTGATGCTATCTCTTTTTTGTTATGAAAACACCTAAACCAAGTGCTCTTTCCTTATGGTTCCTCTTTTATTATAAGGAACAATAATCAAGAGCAAAAAAGGCCTTTATGGGCGTTTCTTTGTACGTAAAATAAATATAAAAACTCAAAAAAGCATAAAGGGGGAAAAGGGGACAAAGTCGCACTTTGTTCCCCCTTTATGCCATTCAAACTAGTCAGCCTTTACAATTTCCACAGACTCAAGTTCGCTAGCCGTACCACCGGCAGCAGCAATTTTCGCTGCGGCGTTGGCGCTGAACTTGTGTGCTTCAACTTTTACGGCGCGAGTCACTTCCCCACGGGAAAGCACTTTTACTGGTTTGCCATAATCGGCAAGACCGCGAGCGTAAATATCGGCAAGGCTAATATCATCTTTACCTTCAAAAGCTTCTAAAAGGCGATCGATATTGATCACTTCATAGGT
>CAYJHX010000298.1:0-2993 GCA_964369395.1 uncultured Desulfovibrionaceae bacterium | reverse complement strand
CAGATTGTGCTTGTTGCCCATCAATAAGGCGCAGAGTATCGCCTTTTTCCCAATGCCAAGTGGGGTCGTATATATGCAAAACTTCTGCAACTGATTGGGCATTGCGTACTTCTATAAGCACTATTTCGCCTTTACGTTGCCAAGTATTGCTTTGGAGACCCCAAATGGCGAAGTGTTGTCCTTCTTTAGCACCGGCATTGCGCCCCACATTGGCAAGTATTTGTCCATGAGGGAGTATTTCTTGAATGATACCCCCTTGCGCCAAGACTCGTGCATAGGCAAGATAACGATTGTGTGTGAGTTCTTTTTCTTTTTTAGGGAGATAACGGCTACGTTCGGAGGCCATATGGGCGGCATGCCGTGCTTTTTGGAGAATATAATGACTTTGCTCAGCCATACCTAAAGCCATGCGGCTAGGGTCCATATCTTGAGGATACAAGGCAAAACCTGCGACAGAATGCAAACGAATGGTGCGTTTAGAAGCAGTGTGTGTAAGGGTGACGGCGTCTACGCGGGCCATAATTTCTTCTGTAAACGTGCTGCATGATGTGCGCGAAGCCGTGGGGAGAAGGAGGGTGCATTCATTTTCTCCGCTACGGGCAGCTAAAACTTCTTGGGGGAGGTTTTCTTGTAATGCTTTAGCCCAAGCAGAAAGTGCTTGATGAGCAAAAGTATAACCAAACTCTGTGGCCAAAGAATCTAGAGCAGGGCAACGTAAAACGATGAGCCCCATACATGCTTTATGCAAGGGGGTAGGGTGTTCTGTGGCGTCCCCGTCATTGGTATAGTTGCGTACTATATCGGCATTTTGCTGCATTTGCTGCAATAAACGTGGCATACGAGCAAGACCTGTCAATTCATCAATACGGCTTTGTTTAATGCAAAGGATGTGCTGTATGCAAAGGGTCGTGAGCGCTTCTAAAGAAGGGAGAAGTCGTTTTACGGTACGTGCGTCAAGCCCGCGAGCCATAAAAACGCCCAAGGGGTTACCCTCATACCAAAGCGGGAGAAGGAGAGAACGCTCTCGAGCAATCCATTGTGGTTCTTGAGGGCAAGTTTTTTGGGTTGGAAAATATAAACTGTAGCTAGTAAATGGTAACAGACCGCGTAGAGCCTGAGCCAAATGACTTTCTAGTTCCATAATATCGCCACGATGTAATTGCACGGTATAGAGATTGTTCATGGAGATAGTATAGCGCAATGACTAAAAAAAGTCTAGAAAATGTCTACAGATACCTTGCAAAAAAGGATTTTTACAGGACATTTGCAAACATTTTCTAGAAACTAATGATATTTCAATAAAAAATGAAAGAATTATGCTTTGGGGCGTGAGAGCACGTATTCGATGTTTTCCCGAAGTTTTGCGATAACTTCTTGCTTATGCACATTGGGGAAGAGTACAATAGTACCCGAATGAACATAATGCGCCGGAAAATAATTGAGCGTTAGCGCATACACATCGAGAATGTCTTTGCGGGAAAGATTCACCTCTCCTTTTTCCAGAATTTTTTTTAATTCAAGACGTACAGTATATTCATTTCTGTTGTAAATGGCGTCAAAATCAATACCCTTAATATTATATCGTGGGCTTGTTTTAATCATAGAAAAACTCCTTCCCTAAACAAATGTTTTGTAGTAGTGTGCTCAAGTGATATTAGCTAAAAATATTTTGAAAAGAAAGTTTTTTTTTGAAATATTTTATGCCTGTGTTGAGCTTGGTGAAAAGCGTAGAGAAAATTTTTTTTAGCTCTAAAAATTCACTTGGCAAGGGATAGACTTTGTGCTAAAAGTAACAAAGTAGGAGCATCGCAAGGGCGATATTCTGTTTTTATTTATAATCTCAACAAAATACGTTTAAGGAGTTTTCCATGGCTGCACTTGTTATAGGACACATGAATCCAGATACTGATAGTATTGTTTCTGCCATTGCCGTTGCAGATTTGTACACCAAGCGTGGTACAGAGGCGAAAGCTGTGGCTCAAGGTGCCCCTACCCCTGAAACCGAATTTGTATTGAAAAAATTTGGTGTAAGCGCCCCCGCCGTGGTGGAGGATGTTGCTGGGCAAAATCTTGTTCTTGTTGACTTTTCTGACCTTGCTCAAGCTCCTAAAGGCATTGATAGTGCTGAAATTCTTGGTATTGTGGATCACCACAAACTTGGCGATGTAACTACTTCTAATCCTTTAGAAATATGGACATGGCCTGTGGGGTGTACCGGTACCGTTATTAAATCTATGTATGATTTTTACGGTGTTGAAATTCCTAAAAATATTGCAGGTTGCTTATTGTGCGCCATTTTGTCTGATACAGTTATGTTTAAGTCGCCTACGTGCACTGATGCCGACAAAAAGGCTGTAGACGCTCTTGCAAAGCTTGCTGGTGTAAGTGATGTAATGGCTCTTGGTATGGAAATGTTTACCGTAAAGAGCGCCGTTGACGGTGCTTCCATGAAAGATCTTGTTTTCCGCGATTACAAAGATTTTGATATGAATGGCAATAAAGTAGGTATTGGCCAGCTTGAAGTGGTAGACTTGAGCATTCTTGATAAAGTAAAAGATGGTTTGTATGAAGAAATCACCAAAGTAAAAGGTGAAGGCCGTCATTCTGTTTTCTTGCTTTTGACAGATATTATGAAAGAAGGCTCTGAAATGTTGATCGTTTCTGACGATCCTGCCGTTGTTGAAAAAGCTTTTGGTGTAAAGTGCGGCGAAAAGTCTGTATGGCTTGATGGCGTAATGAGCCGCAAAAAGCAAGTTGTGCCTAACTTTGAAAAAGCTTTCAAATAGTAGTTTATTTTAGTCCCCAATGGGGCTTATAAGAGTTTAACATATGAAAGGACAAGTTTCGGCTTGTCCTTTTTTCATTATTTTATCTTGTAAAACGTATTTTGAGACCTCTGCGCAATTAAAAAATCATGGATTGCTTCGTCGCTGCGCTTCTCGCAATGACTTGGTATTACAATGAAAGTCATTGCGAGCGAAGCGAAGCAATCC
>CAYJHX010000297.1:0-2995 GCA_964369395.1 uncultured Desulfovibrionaceae bacterium | reverse complement strand
GCCACAGGCTATTTTTCCGGAAACTACGAAGATATGATTGCCTTTGCCATTCTTATTCTTATTCTTATTTTCCGCCCCGACGGCATCCTTGGTAAAGCCAAGGTACAAAAGGTATAGGGGGGGCATATGAATATTTTTGCAAAAGCCATCATTGTGGCCCTCTGGTTTATGGTCTTGACCTTTCCCCTTATGGGGCTGCAAATCAATGCGGTAGATTCCAGCATAATTATTCGCTGGGAACGCGTCTTTGGCATGGGCGTAGGTACTTTCCTGTTGGCTATTTTGTGGCATATTTGCTTTCAACGCAAAGCCCAAGGCCTGCCCATTATTCCCATCCCGCAAGGGATTAGCCAAGGCTGTGCTTCTTTAAGTCAGAATATACTTGTTAAACGCGGCCTGCCTTTGACGCTTTTTGCTATTCTCTTGATTATGCCGCTGACCAGCTCCATGTATCAAAGCAATATCATGATTTCTGCCATGCTCTATGTTATCTTGGCCTTGGGTTTGAATATCGTGGTGGGCATTGCCGGACAACTGGTGCTAGGCTACGTGGCCTTTTATGCAGTAGGTGCTTATACGTATGCCATTCTTAATCAATTTTTCGGCATGGGTTTTTGGGTCTGTTTACCTCTGGGCGGCTTTGTGGCCGTGCTCTTTGGCCTTGCTTTAGGCTTTCCTGTACTGCGCTTGCGCGGTGACTATTTGGCCATTGTCACCTTGGGTTTTGGCGAAATTGTCCGTCTCTTCTTACAAAACTGGAGCGACATTACCGGCGGGCCTCGTGGTATTTCCAATATTCCGCCACCAGACCTCTTTGGCATAAAAATGGATTTAGGCCAAACCACCACCTATATTTATTATTTAGTGTTGGCGGCGGTACTTATTACCATTCTCATTATTTCGCGCATTAAAAACTCCCGCGTAGGCTTAGCCTTGCAAGCCCTGCGCGAAGACGAAATTGCCGCCCAAGCTATGGGTATTGATATTACCCGTGTAAAATTATCCGCCTTTGCCTTGGGTTCTTGCTGGGCGGGTTTTGCCGGCGTTATTTTTGCCGCCAAAACCTCCTTCATTAACCCTGCCAGCTTTACCTTTATGGAATCAGCCATGATTTTATCCATGGTGGTACTGGGCGGCATGGGTTCCATTACCGGAGTAATTATCGCCGCCTTTATTCTTATTTTGGCACCAGAATATTTACGCGCCTTTTCCGAATACCGTTTACTTATCTTTGGTGCGGTCATGGTTATCATGATGATTTTCCGCCCCCAAGGCCTGGTCACAGGTGAACAGCGCAAATACCGCCTCTCAAAAGCGCCTGCAACACCAGAAGGGGCACAAGGCTCTCAAAGGAAGGAAAGCTAATGAAACCCGTACTCGAAGTCAATTCACTTTCCCGTAATTTTGGCGGTTTACGCGCTTTAAGCGATGTAGACCTGACCGTGCATGAAAGGGAAATTGTGGCCCTCATCGGCCCCAATGGCGCTGGTAAAACCACCTTTTTTAACTGCATTACCGGCATTTATGAACCCTCCGAGGGCAATGTGTATCTGCATACCTCCGATGGCAAGAAAAACCATTTGAATGGGCGTAAACCCCATACCATCACCACCCTTGGCATGGCGCGTACCTTCCAAAATATTCGCCTGCTCCAAGAAATGACGGTATTAGAGAATGTCATGATTGGGCGCCATTGCCGCACCAAAGCTGGCATCTTAGGCGCTATCTTGCGCGACAAAAAAACCCGTCAAGAAGAGCAAGATGCTGTAGATTACAGCTACGAGCTCTTACGTGCCATGAATTTGCATACGGTGTATGACGATAAAGCCAAAAACCTTTCCTACGGGGCTCAGCGCCGCTTGGAAATTGCTAGAGCCATGGCTACAGATCCGCATATGCTTTTACTCGATGAACCCGCTGCCGGCATGAACCCCAACGAAACCCAAGAATTGGAAGAATTGGTACAAAAAATTCGTCAAGAGTTTAAGCTTTCTATTTTGCTCATCGAACACGATATGAGTATGGTTATGTCCATGTCAGACCGCATTTATGTGATGGAATATGGATCGCGCATTGCCGTGGGTACGCCAGAAGAAATTCGCAACAACCCCGCTGTTATTAAAGCCTATCTCGGTGAGGATGCCCATGCTTAAATTAGAAAATGTTTCCACCTTTTATGGCAATATTCAAGCCCTACGTGATGTAACCCTCACCATCAACGAAGGCGAAATTGTAACCCTCATCGGTGCCAATGGCGCAGGAAAAAGCACCACGCTCATGTCCATTTGCGGCATTAACCACGTACGTACCGGACAAGTGCTTTTTGAAGGGGCTCCCATTCACAAGCTGCGCCCTCACGAAATTGTAAAGCTAGGAGTAAGCCAAGTACCCGAAGGACGCTTGATTTTCCCCGATCTCACAGTGCAAGAAAATATCGACCTTGGCGCTTTTTTGCGAAAAGATAAGGCCGAAATAGCCAAAGACTTAGATTACGTGTTTAGCCTCTTTCCCATTTTAGCCGAAAGACGCAAACAAACCGGCGGCACCCTCTCTGGCGGTGAACAACAAATGCTAGCCATATCGCGCGCCCTGATGGGACGACCACGGCTTTTGCTTTTGGATGAACCTTCCTTAGGTCTAGCCCCTATTATTATCCGTCAAATCTTTAATATCATAGAGCAAGTAAATTCCAACGGCACTACGGTATTTTTGGTAGAACAAAACGCTAACCAAGCCCTGCGCATTGCCCATCGTGGCTATGTTATGGAAAACGGGCGTATTGTGAAAGAAGATACGGCAGAAGCCTTATTAACCAGTCCGGAAGTAAGGGAAGCATATTTAGGTATGTAATTTTTTGTGGGGGAGGGAACTTTTTAGAAAAAAATCCCCTTTCGAGCGGGCTCTCCCCCACGCCCCTCCCTTTTCCAAAAACTTATACATCTTCATTGTGTTACGCAATAAAGACTTTATTGTAAAAATGTATAATGCTACTATA
>CAYJHX010000296.1:0-3001 GCA_964369395.1 uncultured Desulfovibrionaceae bacterium | reverse complement strand
AATATTTTGCATTTGAGTTTGACTTTCAATATTAGTATAGATATAGTTCTCCAATACATGGAGGGCTTTATCTGTGAATCCACTGCAAGTCATTACGTCATTACATACGCTTATTTCTATTCAGCAACCTGCCTTTTTGTGGGGGGCGCCGGGCATTGGGAAAAGTCAAATTGTAGCCCAAGTAGCTAAAGAAAAAAATTATAAACTCATAGACATACGTGCTGTGCTTCTAGACCCAGTCGATTTACGCGGGCTCCCCCGAGTGAATACACAAGGACAAGCCACATGGTGTCCTCCCTCATTTTTGCCACAAGAAAGCTGTACAGATAAAGGCATTGTTTTTTTAGATGAGCTTAACGCCGCGCCGCCTTTGGTACAAGCAGCGTGCTATCAACTGGTACTTGATAGGCGTATTGGTGAATACGTATTGCCTGCAGGTTGGACAGTCATTGCCGCTGGCAATGGCGAAAAAGATCGTTCCGTAACCCACCGTATGCCCACGGCTTTGGCCAATCGCATGGTACATATTACTATGCAAACCTCTACGGAAGATTGGCTTTTGTGGGCAGAAAAAGCAGATATTGCGCCAGAAATTTTAGCTTTCTTACGCTTTCGCCCTACCCTTTTGCACAATTTTGATCCGCAATCAGCTTCTAAGGCTTTTGCCTCGCCACGCTCTTGGGAGTTTGTTTCTCGCATGCTCAAAACCACCTTGGCCCCAGAGGTAGAGTACGAGCTTTTGCAAGGCACCATTGGCATGAGCGCCGCCACAGAATTTGTCGGCTTTTTACGTATTTGGCGAGATCTCCCCACAATAGAACATGTTCTTGCGGCACCCACCACAGTAGAAGTGCCCAGCGAACCGGCCACATTGTACGCCTTGTGCGAAGCCCTTGGCGGTAAAACAACTATGCAAAATATTGAAAATGTCGTGCAATATGCCCTACGGCTTCCTCCGGAATTTTCTATATTATTGTTGCGCACCGCCGTATGCAAAGATGAAAATATTGTGCATACAGAACCCTTCTCGCGATGGGCCCAAAAAAATGCCCATGTGCTTATGTAACTCTCTATGTCTACACACAATACCAACGCGACAACACATTCCGCAATGAGACTACCTTCCGCCTCTGCCTTAGAGGCAGAGGGTCTTAAACGTATGCAAAAAGCCCGCGCTGAGCTGCTTTTTTCGCATCCTTTTTTTGGATCTTTGGCTCTTAAGCTTGTCTTAAAATCCGATGCGTCGTGCGCAAATCTTTGGACAGACGGCAAAACGTTGGCCTTTAATCCACATTTTATTGCTGTGCTTTCCCAAGATCAGCTCATGGCTGCGCAAGCCCATGAAATTTTGCACATAGCTTGCGATCATCACCTACGCCGCGGCCAAAGAGATGAAAAGCTCTGGAATAGAGCCTGTGACTATGCCATCAACGGGCTTCTTGCGGAGGCCGGCTTTACTTTATCGGAAACCTATTTTGAGCACGACCCCCAATATGATGAAAAAAGTGTTGATGAAATTTATACCTTACTTGCAAAAATGACCGACCACGACGTTCACGGCGGCGCCGAAGAAGCCCTTGTAAGCGAGCAAAGCGATGCAACAACTGGCAATGCCGGCCAAGCAGACACAACACCAGAAAGTGAAGGACAAGAAGAGCAGCAAGAAAAAGCCCAAGGCGAACAAAAAGATACCGAAGACGCCGACGAAGAGCAGCTAGTGCAAACCAAGGGCAATACCATTTCTGATACCCTTAGCCAAGATGGAAAAGAGGCAGATTTTTTTGGCGAAATTCGCGATCACCCTCTCTTAGCTGAACACAGCAAAGAAAATGAACGCCGCGCCGAAGAAGAGGCTCTCTTACAGCTTACTCAAGCCATGCACAGTGCCCAAGGGCATGGGAGTATTCCCCTAGGCCTTTTGCGCCTCTACCATACACGCATTGCCCCCAAGCTTGATTGGCAAAGCCTTTTGCAGCGCTTCATTGAATACTGTTTTGACGGGGATTATTCATGGTCTATGCCCAATCGGCGCTATATTTCTCAAGACATCTATCTGCCTTCGCGCTTAGAGCCGCGCATTCCCACCATTGCTCTAGCCATAGATGCTTCCGGCTCCATTGACACAGACACCTTAGGCATATTTTGCACAGAGTTAGAAAGTATTTTAGAAACTTACGACACAAATCTTTTCATCATGTATCACGATACTGTCGTGCAAAAACACGACACCTACACCAGAGCAGACAGGCCTTTGCGCCTTATGGTGCAGGGAGCTGGCGGCACAAGCTATAAGCATATCCCCACCTATCTAG
Organism: uncultured Desulfovibrionaceae bacterium; assembly: GCA_964369395.1. Lineage (GTDB taxonomy): Bacteria > Desulfobacterota > Desulfovibrionia > Desulfovibrionales > Desulfovibrionaceae > CAYJAD01. Next base: position 689 of record CAYJHX010000296.1, on the reverse strand, counting down.
AGCAAGAAGGTTTGCACCCCGCGTGCTTACTTTGGTTTACCGACTTTGAATGCAATGACTATCCACAAGAGCCGGAATATCCGGTATTGTGGATTGCATCCCAAAAAACAGAACAAAATCCCCCCTTTGGACAGGTTATCTGCCTTGAGGAATACACACAAGAACAAGTCACAAAGGAGCCCTCTTTATGAAAATCGAATGGAAAATAACCAAGAAATTGGGGAATCTTCGCCCCACATTGTCCTATTTCTTTGTGGTGGAAAAGTTTGAGAGAGCCCTAGCTCTTCCCCCCATAAGCATCGAATCTACCATTCCCGAACCCCTCGATTCTTGGCAAGAGCATTGCTACCCACATGAATTAGAAAGAGCCCCCGATGCTGCGTACAAAGGGCATTATCGCCTTTCCCTCGTATCACACAAAGGCAAGATGTGGGAACAAAGCCTCAGACTACCTTGGCGCGAAGACAATCATTATCCCGAAATAGAAGAATCCTTCGCCCTGCTCCGCGCTGCCTTCGAAGAAGAACTCGCCCGCGCCCATGCCAGTAAGCCCATGGATGAAACGGCCTGTCTGCAATTATCAGACGTTGCCACAAACACCATTGCCCCTTCGGCTTTGGCAGAAAAATTTCTTGATTTTGCTAGGCACGGAGCCAGACAATAAATTAAGACCTCTGCATAATTCATTA
>CAYJHX010000295.1:0-3012 GCA_964369395.1 uncultured Desulfovibrionaceae bacterium | reverse complement strand
GTTCTTCCCCCAGACCCCCTTTCCAAATAACTTTAAGTATAACTTGTAGTTAAATCATTGCACAGCATTTAACTTTTAAAGTTTATGTTATAAATTTGAATTCATTTTTCCATGATAAGGTTTATCAGCAATTTGAAAAGAAAAATAGTAAATATATTACGCGTACTTATTTCAACAAAGCTCGTAAAGAGCCCGTCCTGTAGGCTTGCTGAATCTTTTTCAAATCAATGCCAAGAGCTGCCGCCAAAAGTACGATTTGATTAAACACAGTCACGCGCAAAAAACCATATTTTTGCCAACACCGCCCCGATGTTACTATTGGCAAAGAAAGGCCACATAAACGCCCTTTTTTTTGCATCTTTTTCACCAAAAACACATCTTCCAAAATGGGCACATCAGCATAGGCGCCTAAAGAAAAAAAATCTGTCTTGCGCAAAAAGAATCCCTGATCGCCATAAGGCATACGTTTAGCCCGTTTATTCGTCCCCCAAGTAAGCAAACTCTTACCCCAAAAATTTCCACTTACTGCAAAACGAAAATAGCCTAATACGAGACCTGTACTTTCTGCCAAAGCTTGCCGCACCTCCCTATCCCATTGTGGCGGTAAAAGGGAATCAGCATGCAAAAAAAGCAATATCTCCCCTGTGGCTTGTTGCGCCCCATAGTTCATTTGCCTTGCTCTACCGCGTTGTTCCTGAGGGCAAACAAAAACCTTAGCATGACTTTCTTGAGCTTGGGCACAGGTCGTATCGGTACTGCCCCCGTCAACAACAATAATTTCCACCCCAAAGCCCGTTGCAGCATTGGCAATAACTTTGGCAATACGCTCTTCCTCTTGATAGGTGGGAATAATTACAGAAATTTTTTGTGGAATATCCTCTGCATAATCCACATCTTGCAATTGCGGTAAAAGAGAATACTGTGCGAGTTTAGCTTTGGTTTGCGCTAATACCGTTTCACTACCCCACGCTATATTCTCAAAAAGGGCTGGCGTCACGCCCCCGCGTAGACCTAACATATAATAGCCTCCATCCACAGAAGGACCCAATACGCAAGGCGCTGTGTCTAATAGATCCAAAGCATGCAACAATATATCACGTCTATTCTGAGGACAATCAGTCCCCATGAGCAACACCTTTGCATCCGATCCTTTTTCGGCAAAAACATGTGCAAAAGCTGCGCACATACGTTGTCCCAAATCTCCTTCAATTTGCGGTACATATGAGGGTGTCTTACCAAGCCAAGCGCGCATGGCTTCTTCATGTCCTCCTGTATAGTGCACCTGCACTTCATGCCCAGTGGCCAAAGCTTCACGCAAAGCAAATTCTGCCATACAGGCATGCATTTGCGCAGCCCTCGCAGCTCCTAAAGCAGGAATTAAGCGGGTTTTTGTCTGACCCTCCACAGGATACCGTGTGAATAAAATAATAGTGGCTTTTTTCATAATATCTATTTGCTTGACAGAAAATATGTTTCTTAAGATTTCTTCGCAATGTATTACATAGAGTATTACGGAGCATTGAAAGAATTCAATACAATTAAAAATAAGAGTCCTGCATAATTCTTAAAATTGCTAAAATACATGGATTGCTTCGCTGCGCTCGCAATGATTTTCGTTGTAATACCAAGTCATTGCGAGAAGCGTAGCGACGAAGCAATCCATGATTTTTTAATTGTGCAGGAGTCTTAAAATAGGCGAAGCCTTGCTCCGCCTTAGTTTGATGACAAACCTTATCATGGGAAAATGCATTTGAACTTATAACATAACTTCAAACGTTCACTTCTATACAATAATTTAAATAAAAGTTATTTGGAAAGAGGGTCTGGGGGAAGAACCTTTTTTCAAAAAGGTTTTCCCCCAGCAAACTTTGCCATCAAAGCTGAGGCAAAGTCTTTTAAATCATTATATTTTTGCTACCTTTACAAGTAAAGTATCGTCAGCGGGAAAAGTTACGGTTACTACGATAGATTCCCATTTCAAGGTCATACTGCCAGCCTTACCATCGGCGTATTCCGAAAAAGCATTCATGACAGCCTCTTGCCCTTGACCCTGAATTTCTTTTTTCTGTCCGTCCACAATAACGCTTTCCAATACAAAGTCGCCTTCCTTAAAATTTTCTGCCATAGGCAATAAAACTTCATTTACCAAAGGTAAGACAAATTGCATACTTACAGGCACATTATTTTGTATTTCAATGGTATTTGGCACAGAATTCCACGAATAGCCGCCAAAAGTAAAAGAATTTTTCTGTAAGTCACCCAAATTCATGCCCTGCGGCAATAACTCCTTCCATTGTTCTACGGTGTATCCACCGCTTAAAATTTGGTATATACCACTAAAAGGGATTCCGGCAGCTTCTTGATGTAAATCTGTGCCCACTTCATAAATGAGAGAAGGTTGCGTTTTTTCTACACTATTTCTCGTGAGGGGGCTTAAATGCACACTTGCAGAACCAAGCTGACTTCCATGTCTTCCCAAGAAAAATTGCCATGCATGTCCTTCTTCGTTGATTACCACCAAACGATCACACATGGCATTTTTAAATTTTTCTGCGGGAACAAGTACAGTACCTTGTGCAGCCACATCTTTTGCAATGGTTCCCGTAGGCGTATTCCCCATAAAAGGATAACAATCAATGCTTTTAAGGGGGCCATCAACCTCATTTTTTATGGCAATATCAGCGGCTATAGCAGGCACAGAACCTAACATCGTACAAAGTACTGCACTTGCCAGAGGGAAAATCTTTTTCATATCTTTTCTCCTTAACTATCTAGTTACCGCTTTCTTTTATCTGTTTTTTGCCGTCTTTTCAACAGCCTGATGTAGATTCAAAAAGAAAAGTACGCATATGAATTACGTTTTTAACCACCAACGTAAAAATTTTGCCACCGTGGGTGTGAGCTTACTTTTCTTATACAAACCCGCCACCCGTTTAATGGCAGAAGCCTGCGTAGGGTAAGGATGAATAACATCCCCTAATTTTGCAAGCCCCATACCGCCCACCATGGCTG
>CAYJHX010000294.1:0-3019 GCA_964369395.1 uncultured Desulfovibrionaceae bacterium | reverse complement strand
GAAAAAAGTGTTTCACGCGGGGCATCTTCTACCAAGCGGCCTAAATACATAACAGCAATGCGTGGACAAACAAAGCCTACTACAGATAAATCGTGCGAGATAAAAATACAGCCAGGGGTAAAACGTTCCTGTACATCACAAATAAGATTAAGAACTTGTGCTTGTACTGAGGCGTCGAGGGCCGAAACAGGCTCGTCACAAATAAGTATTTGCGGTTGTGTGATAAGAGCCCGAGCTACAGCTATACGTTGCCGCTGACCACCGGAAAATTCGTGCGGGTAGCGCTTGGCATGTTCGGGGAAAAACCCGACAAGTTCTAGCATTTCTTGTACACGAGCCTTGCGCTGAGCCTGGGGAATATTGCGCACCGTTAGTGGCTCTGCAATGGATACCCCAATGGGCAAACGCGGATTGAGAGAGCCATAAGGATCTTGAAAAATCATTTGAATGGAGCCATCAAGAGTGGCCTTACCTTGTGCAGAGTACAGCGATTGTCCATTAAAAAGTATTTGTCCGGTAGAAGGAGACAACAAACCTGCTAACATGCGCCCTAAGGTAGATTTTCCGCAGCCTGATTCTCCCACAAGCCCCAGCACTTCCCCTTTGTGTATTTCAAGGTCAATGGCATCTACAGCAGTAAGAGTAGAGGCCTCGTTTAGCAATCCGCGTCGTATTTGAAATGTGCGCGAAACATTGCGCAATTGCAACAGGGGAGTTGCAATTGTGTTTTTGAGAGACGTTTTTGGGCCACAGGTATTTGGAACAGATGCCTTTGAGCCAGAGCTTTTTTGAGTAGATTCTGCAGATAGGGTGTGGCTTAGTGCTGACATGGTTCCCCCGTGACTTGAGCTTGAGAAAAGGTTGCCATATCATTAAATATGGCTGCCGCTGCACGCACTAAAGGCACAGCTAAGGCCGCGCCGGTACCTTCGCCAAGGCGTAAGCCCAAATGAAGAAGGGGAAGAGCGTCGCATTGCTTGCTTTCAAGAGCTTTTATGACATGGGTATAGCCGGGTTCTGCCGATGCATGCGATAAAATGGCGTAATCTGCCACAGCGGGACAAATGTGCAAGGCCGCCGTAAAGGCCGCTGTAGAAATAAAGCCATCCACCATAAGAATCATGCGCTGTTTGGCGGCGCCAAGGGCCATGCCGGCCATGATGGCAATTTCAAAACCGCCCACTGTGGCAAGAATGTCTATGGCATGTTCACTGGCTTCTTTTGCTTTTTGAGTTTTTTTCTTAAGGATAGGCCCATGTAAGGCAAGGGCTTTATCAATGACAAGAGCTTTGTGATGAATGGCTTCGGGGCTAGCGCCAGCACCAGGGCCGGTAATATTCTTGGGGGCAAGGTCAAGATAGGCACAAAAAAGCGCTGTGGCTGGTGTAGTATTGCCAATACCCATTTCACCAATACCAAGAATTTTGTAGCCTTTGCCGGCAGCTTCGGTGGCAATATCTATACCGTGACATAGGGCTTCAATGCACGTGTCGTGGGTCATGGCGGGCTCTTTGGCAAAGTTCTTTGTGCCATGGCCAAGACGTTTATCTATAAGACAGCTATGAGGAGGAAAGGCCCCACCCACACAGCCAGCATCGACCACCTGCAAGTCTATGGCATTGCTTTTACAAAGCACGCTGATTCCTGCTCCGCCAGCTAAAATATTTTGTACCATTTGGCGCGTCACTTCCTGAGGAAAAGAAGCAACCTTTTCAGCTACAATACCATGGTCTCCTGCCACCGTAAACATACAGGCAGGGTCTGCACACAGCTTTTTCGGCCCGTCTTGAATACAGTATAAACGCTTTGCCACATCCTCAAGGCGTGCCAAGCTGCCTTGAGGTTTGGTAAGATTATCCAAATGGGCTTGAGCCTTAGGGATGAGCTCTTTGTTTACAGGGCTAATATGGGCTATGGTATTTTGTAATTGCTGATACATATTTTTTGCTCACCTCTACAATATATTTTTAAAAGAAAAGCGCAATCTGAAAGGATAACATACTTCTTTCCTTTGCTTTTGGCAATACATGATGAATGAGCAGATTATCCCCCGCTTTCCTCCTCACTTGCCAATAGACTTTTTTTTGCGTATTTTGCAGAAAATGCAGACTCAGAATGAGGAGGATGTCATGAAATATAAGCTATTTCATGTTATTATATTTTTAAGTGTTTTATTTTGTTTGCCGGCATGGGCGCAAAATTCTCTTCGTGAAACTCCGGTGGTATTGGCTGTTAAAGAAGTGGGGCCAGCCGTGGTAAATATTACCACCACCCGCGAGGTTAAACCGCGCTTTAATAATTCTTTTGAAGATTTTTTCTTTGGGCCCATGTTGCAAAGGCCGGGCAGAAATCGCACACGTAGCAGTTTAGGTTCTGGCGTTATTGTAGATGGAAAAGCCGGGCTGGTGTTGACCAATGCGCATGTTATTGCTGGAGGACAAAGTGTCTTTGTGCACTTACTTGACGGACGAGAGTTTGAAGCCGATGTGGTGGGGGCAGAGCCAGACTTTGACCTTGCGGTGCTCAAACTACGTGGTGCACACCATTTACCTACAGTACGTTTGGCCAAAGGGGATGATATTATGCCCGGTGAAACCGTCATTGCCATTGGAAATCCTTTTGGTTTTGCACATACGGTGACTACGGGAGTGGTTTCGGGAACAGGGCGAAGCGTGCGTAGCAAAGATGGTATTTTTACCGATTTAATTCAAACCGATGCAGCCATTAATCCTGGAAATAGCGGTGGCCCTTTATTGAATATTTTAGGAGAAGTTATCGGTATAAATACCGTTATTGATGCTAGAGCGCAAGGCATTGGTTTTGCCATTCCCATGAGTAAAGCTAGGCGCGTAATGGAAGGTATCATCGGCCTTGGTAAGGTTTCACCTCTTTGGCTTGGAATACAAGGGCAAGATATAGACCATGGGCTAGCCATGGCCTTGCATTTAAAAAAGCCTCAAGGGTTGCTCATAGCAAATATTGTCCCAAATAGTCCTGCGGCTAAGGCGGGACTTGCTGC
>CAYJHX010000293.1:0-3021 GCA_964369395.1 uncultured Desulfovibrionaceae bacterium | reverse complement strand
GTGCAAACAGTCAAGGTGCGCACGGTGCCATTGGAAAATTGGTGACGTACTTTTTGCAAGTTAGGGTTAAAACGACGTTTGGTTTTGATATTAGAGTGGCTCACCAAGTTACCACTTTGGGGTTTTTTCCCGCAAAAATCGCATTCTCTGCTCATGACAGTTCCTCCATAAACTTTAATAAAACAATATAATATTAGTATGCCACCCGCAGTTAAAGAGTAAGAGAGGGCAGGGCATGCTTATTTTCTGACGCATTGAGACAGGTTTAATATACTCCATTGTCATAAATTGCAAGCATTTTATGAGGGGGGAAGTTTTTTTTGCTGTAAGGTGGGCTAATACGCTGGCAAAAATATATGTTGTTGTGTGAAGCGCTTTTTTTGGCAGATTACGCATTGCGTATACACGGGCATTTTGTTATGCTATGGGCACGATTTTTAGTGGGAGAAGTGCATGAAAAGACTGCTCGTTATGGGTATTGGAAATATGTTGCTCACCGATGATGGTGTGGGCGTTTTTGCAGCGCAGAAATTGCAAGAAGAAAGCTTTGCGGAAAATGTAACCATCATGGAAGCGGGCACCTTTACGCAAGATGTGTTTTATCTTTTTGAAGGGTATGATGCCATTTTGGTGCTAGATATTGTGCATGCCAAGGGCGAGCCTGGTACTATTTATAGGTTGAGCGAGTCAGATCTTGTGGATAATCAACAACAACGTCTTTCTATCCACGATATTGATCTTATTGATTCGCTTAATATGGCGGAACTTTTACATGGAAAGCGACCAGATATTCAAATCATTGGTATGGAGCCTTACGATTATACTACGTGGAATATTGGTCTTTCGTCACAAGTGCAAGAAAAGTTTGGTGACTTTTTAACTGTGGCTCGCAAAGAGATTGCAGCCTTTTGCGCTGTGCAGTAGGGGGAAATATGTGTTTGGCAGTACCAGCGCAAATAGTAGCATTGTTAGATGATGGCATGGCTAAGGCTCGAGTAGGAGAAAGCGAAACCTATTTAACCACCTCTCTGATGCTTTTGCCGGAAGAAGCTTCTGTAGGCGACTATCTTATTATTCATGCAGGCTTTGCATTGCATAAAATACGTGAAGAAGACGCTAAAGAAACCTTGCGCTTATACAGAGAAATGACCTTGGCGGTAGAAGGAAAAGAGGCCGGGTTTTAGAAAAAAAACTTCTTTTGCTGTTTGAGGCTTGCGCTTTTAAAAAAAGAGTCTTATATGCAAAAGAGAGCAAGGAGGAAACTATGGTAAATTCTATTCCTACCCCCCCCAATGGGGCTGAGCTTATGCTGAGTGAGTTGGGAACACGCTACGCTTCTGGGCAAAAATTAAGTGGCACAGATATTGGCAATGCGATTATTGCTTCTGCGCGTATGAACGCTAGCCAATTTGGCCCTGGCCCTGGAGAAATGCCCATTCGTTCTGAGCAATTGCCGGAAAGTGTAAAAGGTACGCTTGTTTCGTATGCCAGCTAAAGTAAAATTTTACAAAGGCCCCACAGTAGAGCGGGGCCTTTCCTTTTAATGATAATGCGCATCGGCAAAGATGTAATAACTTTTTTAAAGGATAGTCATGAGCAGCACTATTGATGAACTTACTGTAAATTACGAAGAAAATGGCCAAGTTATTGTTAAAGAATTAGATAAGGCTGTGTTGAGTAAAGGGGCATGGACCACTATATTGTTTCGTTTTCAAGAGTGGAAAAATGACTCTGATACTTATGGGCCTGAAAAATATGTTATTCGACGTTACCAAAAAAGCGGCGGCGAGTACAGAATGAAATCAAAATTTACCATCTCCAGCCCCGATCAAGCGCAAAAAATTATAGATACTTTGCAAGGCTGGCTAACAGAACAACCTGAGCAAGAATAATTATTTGGGGAATGATAAAAAAAATGAAAATCGTGTAAATTTTTGCTTGCATTTATTTGCGCTTTCCCCTATAAGAATCTTCGTCGGAACGTGGCGCAGTTTGGTAGCGCGCCTGGTTTGGGACCAGGATGCCGGGAGTTCAAATCTCTCCGTTCCGACCAGAAATTTCAAAGAGCTTTCGGAGTTTTCCGAAAGCTCTTTTTTTTGTGGAAAAGAAAACCTCCCGCTAGGCGGTTCTGGTTCTTCACCAAAGAAAAGGGCGCTTATATAAATTGGTTAATGTAGGGTTTCCAAAGGGGATTATCCCCTTTGGTGGGGTGAAGGGGCAAAGCCCCTTCCCTCTTCGGAGAAGTAACAAGGGGCTTCACCAAAAAAGGATAGCATAAGAAAAAATGTCATCTTTATGAGGTAACAGTATGAAAGTATACGATCAACATGTACATACCTTTTTGTCTAGCGATTCTAGCGAGCGTTTTGAAAACTATCTACAGATAGCGCAAAAGCAAGGACTGACGCATTTTGTAAGTACAGAGCATTTAGATTTGTCTTGTCGTTCTCTGGGGCGGGATGATGTGTATGATATGGTAAAACAAACTTCACTTATTAAGGACTTACAAAAAAAATACACAGTTAAAATTCTTAAGGGCATAGAGCTGGGGTATAAGTTTTCACGTTTGCAAGATATGGAAGCTATTGTTGAAAAAGGAAATTTTGACGTGGTTATCATGTCAGTACATGAAAATGAAGAAGCCGACTGCACCAGCAGCCTTTTTTCACGAAGGCGCGATGCTGATGCTACCTATAGCGCGTATCTTGATTTGTATCTGCATATGCTACAGCATACAGAAAGCTTTGATATTGTAGGGCATGTGGACTTTTTGTTACGCTATATAGGTGCTGTACATATGGAAGCGCATAAAGAGAAATTGCTTCAATTGTTTCATCTTATTGTTGCCAAAGGCAAATGCCTTGAGTGCAATACGCGTTTTCTCTATGCCTATGAAGATAGTGTGTATCTTGAGTATATTTTGCGCTTATATTATACTTGCGGCGGGAGAAAAGTTTCTTTAGGCAGTGATGCACATTCTACAAAGGATTTTATGGGGGCTTTTGATACGGCGTTGTCTTT
>CAYJHX010000292.1:0-3022 GCA_964369395.1 uncultured Desulfovibrionaceae bacterium | reverse complement strand
TATCCAATGATCCGCAATAATGCTTTGTAAGGGAAAAAAGCTTTTAAAAAAACGCTGATGTACAATAGAGCTCAAATAACAAGCTACGGTGAAGATGACATTTTGTCAGATTTTTTGAAACAGACTTTTTCAACAGACTAAAGACCTCTGCGCAATTGAAAAATCATAGATTGCTTCGCTTTGCTCGCAATGACTTCCGCTGTAATACAAAGTCATTGCGAGGAGCGTAGCGACGAAGCAATCCATGCATTTGTAATTGTGCAGAGGTCTCAAAAAATAAAATATATTGATTTTTTAAATTCTGCAAAAACTTCATTTCAGCGTATTACAACACACAGTCTCCGCGGAGGCAGAATATTCCACCAAGTCTTGCTTCACAAGCCAATATACATGCGCCAATAAAACTTCTTCTGAAAAGCGCTTGCCCCACGGCTGTTCTTTGGCTACGGCGAGGAGCTGATGCACAGTGCAAGACTCTTTTATGTGTGCCAATAGCTTATGGATAAGGCTTTCTTGCAGATTTACTGCCACAAGGGCATAATTATTCCAAGGGGTCTTTTTTTCAAGACAAGCTTGTCCCAAATCTGTCAGGCATAGCATCATGTCGTCTTGCAACTGCTGAGTAGCATAGACACTAAAAACTTCGCCATAGCGCAATGTATAGGGATGTACTGCAGCGCGTAATTCGGCCTCTTGCTCTGCACTTATGGGAGTATTTTCTAATTCCTGCCAATAAGCCACCCATTGATCAATGACAGTATCAAAAGTATACAATTTTGCGGCTCGTTCTTGCGCCTTTCTCCCCATTTTTTGGCGCAGTGTTGCGTCAGAGATAAGAGTAAACAGCGCTTTTTCCAATTGTGGCACGTCTATAGCCGTTTGCTGTGCACGTAAAATTTGATGAATTTTGTTAAAGAAAACCCCTGCCATGGTATCAAGAACGGGAGTATCTATGGGGGCCAAGGTCGGGACAAGTAGGCCCGTTTCTCCATGCACCACTATGTCTTTGTAGCCGTCCCAATGGCTAGCAATAACAGGTAAAGCCGATTGCGCCGCTTCCACTAGGGTAAGCCCAAAGGTCTCTTGAATGTTGTCTACAGGAGAGGCAAAAATATCTGCCGCTGCAAAGAGCTGTTTTTTCGTTTCTCGCGAGGGGTGCCCTATGAGTGTAAAAGGAATATCCCAAGTCTTTGCCAAAGCGTCTAATTGTTCTTTCACGGTGGCATCATCATCGGTGGCGCCAGCAATAATACAGTGAAAGACACGTTCAGGATATTTTTGACGTATGCGCCTCAATGCACTAAAGAAGGGTCGCACATCCATTTTATCCGCCACGCTGATACGCCCATAAATGAGAATGAGTGCCGTTTCTGGACTCAATGACATGGCATCACGAAAAGTTTTACGTAAGGTGGCATCATCCCCTAATTGTGGATTGGGAACCCCCAAAGGAATAAGTGCAAGCTTAGGATGCTGCCAATGGGGTGGAATCTGTCGCGCTTGCCGTGCATGATCATACCAAGCCTGCATGATAAGACGACTGGCCGCAGACGTGCACCCGATGGCATCGCGCGGGCTACAACCAGCCCACACATGCCCCAAGGTACTTTCGGCATAATCTGTATAACTTATGGTGTGATTCACCGCCGTAATAGGAAAAAGCTTTGGAGCAATGGCATTGCGCACACGACACATGGCGGCAAATTCTGACATGGGGTCAGAAAGGTGACATACCGTATACGGGACAATACTTAAACGTTTTTCTAAATAGGTACGCGGAAAAGCATGCAAAGCACCACGAGCCAAAAGAGGTTGAGCATCGGGCTCTTCTTGCCATCGCTGCACAAGCCTGTTGGGCTGATCCACATAAAAATGATACAAATCAAAAGGATCTTTGCGAAACAACGCATTGATGAAGCCTGCATTGGCTTGCTTACGCCCCATGATGGGGCCACTCTCATAAAAAGGGTGTAACGAAAGAAAGATTCGTGACATACGATTTTCCTATTTTCTTTAAATATAAACAGTCCGCGCAAAAAAGATACTCTACTGCGCCATACTCGCAGACATACCCTTGATTTGTAAAGCGCAAATGATTATCATAAAAGGGTATCGACACTATCTAGAAAACAACACAGCATTGATTTTACTCTTTTTCAAATATACTGTCTATTTTTTGCATACATTTACAAAAACTCTCAACATACAAAGAGGTCATGATGCTCCGTCCCCCTATGTATACTCTTTTAGGTCTTTTTCTATTTCTTACAAGCTGCGCCCCCAGCGGTTTTGAAAAAAATTATCGTGGCGCATCCCTTACGCCTTCGCAAGATGCTGCAGTGCAATATACTGCGGTGCAAAATTCAGCCATACAAAATATAGGCATGCAAAGCTGCACAGAGCCTATTGTAGAGACACTCCCTCCCGCCATGACACTTGCTCAAGCCCAGCACAGCAAGCCAGACTACATTTTACTTGGGCAAGCCCAATGGACAAGTAATACTCTCGAAGACGCTTCACACGCCTTGGCACAGGGACGTAAAGTGGGCGCCTGCCTCGTACTGTGGCGTCGTCTTTATAAAGGCACAGTGCACAGTGTGGTACGAGAAGCACGCATTTCCCCTTGGCAATCTCGTTTTGCCGGAAGTGGAGGAATAAACGGAAATCCCCCTTTGCTCCCAGATTCTTTTGATTATATCGAAAAGCCAATTAGTAACGCTTATTATTCCTATTTAGCCCTTTTCTTTGTAAAAAAATCTCAAAAATGATCTTCCTCTGCGGCAATACTGCATCGCAGAGGAAGCAATGACGCCTGTTGAAAAATACATTGAAATATCTTTCTCAAGGGAAAGACATGGGAGCGAATACTTTAAATTACATAAATACATACATATATTTCATACCATAAATGATATTTATCGACAATACAGTGAATTTTATATAAAAATGGCTCAAAAAGTGCTTGCCTTGTGAAAAAAATATTGCTAGAAGCCGAAATGCTTTAGATATCCTATAAAGGAGG
>CAYJHX010000291.1:0-3036 GCA_964369395.1 uncultured Desulfovibrionaceae bacterium | reverse complement strand
GTAGGCATTAAGCATTTTCATGGTAGTATCCTTACATTGCTAGAAAACTTTAAAAACTTTTTCACAGGCATTAGACACTGTATATGCAAAATTTGCAAGTTTTTTTACAGCGAGTACTTACAATCAAACAGTATTCTGCCGCGCGTGCCGCACGACACATGTTTACATGCCGTTTGTGCTGTATGTTCTATACGATACAAGCAATCGCAAGCTGTACCTAAAGGTACAAGCGCCAGTGGGGGAAGTAAATCCGCCTTGCCTTTGACTTGCTTCCCTGCGAGGCTTGCTATATCCAAGATTTATTGGAAAGTGTAGCTAGTCCTTGAATAAGCGCTTGACTTCCTTCTCTGCCATAGCCTTGATTTTTAAGCACAGTATAGGCTTGCTCAGCCAATATGAGGCCGGGTAGGGTAATGTGCATTCTTTTGCACTCTTCAAGGCATAGAGCCAAATCTTTACAAAAATGCTCGATGAAAAAACCAGGGCTTAAGTCTTTGTCTACAAGGCGTTTGCCAAGGGTGTTCATGGCGACGCTTCCGCCACCACCAAGAACTACAGCTTGTCGCCATTGCTCAATATCAAGGCCACACTCTCTGGCAAAAAGCAAAGATTCGCACACGGAAATAGTCGCACCGGCCACGGCTATTTGGTTGGCCAATTTGGCTTTTTGCCCCATACCGGCAGGGCCGCAATGAAGAACGGTTTTTCCCATTTTTTCAAGACAAGGCGCAAGAGTGCTAAAAGCTTGAGCGTGGGTACCTACGAAAATGGAGAGAGTAGCATTTTTTGCGCCTACATCGCCGCCGGTAACAGGAGCATCGGCGGCAAAACATCCTTCGTTTTCGGCGGCCACAGCAATGCGTTCTGCAAGGGCAGGGCAAGAGGTAGTCATGTCACACACAATGCCACCGGGCTTTAGGCCTTGCAAAATTCCTTTTTCTCCAAGAGTGACTTCTTCCACATCTTGCGGATAACCAACGATACTAAAAACTATATCTGATTTTTCGGCTACTTCTTTAGGGCTGCTGGCCCATTGAGCACCAATATCTAGCAAACTTGCAGATTTTTCCTTGGTGCGGCTATAGACAGTAAGTTCATGGCCTGCATTGCGTAAATGCGTAGCCATGGCAAGGCCCATAATTCCTGTTCCAACCCAACCTATTTTTTTCATATATCCTCCAATCTTATGCTGTTTGATGTATAATTTAGCGTTTTTTGAGAATGTCTTTTTCCAATTGATCTAAGCTGACAGCTCTAAAATTATTATTACGCTGTGAGATGAGATGCATATGGAAAAGAATGGTATTGTGATACAAGCTTTTGCTAAAGGAATCGTAAGCACTGGCGCTTTCTAATTCTTTTTTGACCGACTCTAGCGTGCCGTCAACCAGCTTTGTATCCATGGTTCGAATATCGGCCAATTTGGTTTTGTAAAATTGCAAAGAAAGTTTTACGGCATTTTGGAAGTTTTCAATGGCACTTTTAGCTTTTTTAATGGATTTATCCAAGTCGTCAAATTTACTACTATTATCAGGGTCATTGCGAAGACGTTCTAAGTCGCGCAATGTGCTGGTTAGCATAATGCTACGCAAATGTAAATTTTTTATAGCTTCCATAAGAAAGCTCATATTACGTATTTCAGAAGCCGCCGTGAGTCTTTGTTGTCTTTCAATGGCGATAAAGTTTTCTTTAAGAATATTACTCATATGCTGATAGTTTTCTCTTTCAGCATCGGTGGTAGCATTGGCTATAAGACGGTCAATTTCTTTAAGGGGATCTTTATCCTTATTAAGGACAGCGCGAGAGGCCGTGCCGGCTTTTCCCCATTCGGCTTGTAAAATTTCTTGTCTATCGCCTCCGGGGGTATTGATGCCGGAAATGGCCAGTCGAAAGCCCATATCGCGCGAAACAACAGGGCCATCTATTTGGAAAAAAGCCACTTCCTCACGGCGCCCAGGAAGAATTTCTTCTAGACCGGAAAGATAACTTCCCCCTTTACGCACAAAGCCACCGGCAGATCCGTGTAATCGTCCTCCCAATGAAAAACGAAAAACATCCATAACCATTTCTGCCACATTGCCAGCCGTATCGTATATACCTAGTTTGTTGGCTTTGCGTGAACCAATGCGGGCGGTGTCTTCTTCAATACGAGTAGCATTTTCGGGACGAAATACAGCATAATCCGTATAGTTTTCTCCGGGATTAACAAGGGGAAATTCTTCTAAAAATTGCTGACTGGTAATGGCTTGACCACCTCTAGCCGCGTATTCCCACTCGATTTCTGTAGGAAGGCGTATATAGCCCACATTGCGATTATCACCTTGATAATGCGGAAGATTTTCTGGGGCGTTCTCTAAAAGCCATGCTGTGTATTTTTTGGTGAATTCAGTAGCGTCGTACCATGAAATATGCTTTTGTGGACGTATATTTTCTGCGGTGGGGGCAGGGCATTGTCCTGACATAATAGACTCATATTGTAAGGAAGTTACTTCATATTTTCCAATAAGATAGTAGTAAAAATCTCCCGTAGGGGCTTTGTCGCGCCAGGGCTTTGGTAAATCCTTTTTAGAAAAAGGTGCTGCCAAACTGGCAGTGTATCGACTGTCATAGTAGGCGCGATCATCACTTTTAGCATTGTCATGCCCAAAACGTGTGCTTAAATCCCATAAAAAGCCTTGAGCCGGTACGCCAACAATTTTAAAAACCATAGAAAGATCACAAGGCATGGGTAACACCACGTCGGCAGGGTCTGGTTTGGGATTATAGGCCTCTGTAATCGTAGCGCTTCCTTTAGCAGCTAAGGCGGCATGGGCTTTGGGGCTGGGCAGGCAAAGGAATAAGCTTAAAAAAATACAACATATTGTAATATTAGAGCCCTGCATAATTCTTAAAACTGCTAAAATACATGGATTGCTTCGCTTCATTCGCAATGACTTTCGTTGTAATACCAAGTCATTGCGAGAAGCGTAGCGACGAAGCAGTCCATGATTTTTTAATTGTGCAGGAGTTTTAGTATTAGATATCACGAATCACCTC
>CAYJHX010000290.1:0-3042 GCA_964369395.1 uncultured Desulfovibrionaceae bacterium | reverse complement strand
AACATAACAATGTCAGAAAAATCTTGTGGAGACAGTGTTTCTGGTCGGCGTTGTTCGTCTATCTGTAGGGCTTCTAAGGCGGGCAAAATATGCAAGACATTATTTTGGCGAAAGATAGATTTTAATTGCTTGCGCCGGTTTTGGAAGCACATTTTTACAAGCTTTGCGAGTGTTTGAGGATGCTGCGCTTTTTCTTGCGCAGGAAGAGGGGTAAAGGCTAGTACTGCAGAATCTACTTTGGGTGGCGGCGCAAAAGATTTGGGCCCCACCACAAAGCCCCATTGCGGGCGTACAAAGCTTTGCGTCCATACGGACAGGGCGCCGTATTCCTTATTTCCGGGCTGAGCCACAAGGCGCAAGCCCACTTCTTTTTGCATCATAAATACGGCACGAACAAGGCCGGTACTTTGCGAAAAAATGTCCCACATTAAAGGCGAAGCCACATTATAGGGTAAATTAGAAATAATCTTCCAAGGGTTTTCTGTGTTTATCTTAGGCCATGGCATATGTAAGGCATCCATGAGTAGGGCTTGCGTATGCAGGCTTTTATTGGCAAGAGCCAATCGTTGGCGTTCTTTAGCCCAAAAGGTATCTTTTTCTACCAGAACCAGATGTTTAAGCGGGTGTTGCTCTAAAATGGTGGTCAAGGCGCCGGGGCCGGGGCCAATTTCTATGACTTTATCGTTTTCTTGTATGTGTAAAAGCTGCACAATTTTTTCGCAGATATTTTTATCCCGCAAAAAATGCTGTCCGAGGCTTTTTTTGGCTTTAGGTTGTGACATAAATTGTTCCGTTACTATACTGATTTTTTACTTTAATTGGCTGTTTGGTTACAGCACATCAAATCTTGAAAATTGCATCATAAGTCCTGCGCGTCCTTGGGTGGCAGAACGTAACGAGGTAGAAAAGCCGAATAATTTTGATAATGGCGCAAGTCCTTGAATAATTTTTATGCCGTGTACGGCATCACTGCCTTTATGCCCAAGGTTTTCTACGCGCCCGCTGCAGGTGGTGAACAAACTCATGGCGGCGCCAAGATGGGCGTCGGGTACGGATATTTCCACTTGCATGATGGGTTCTAGCATAACGGGGGCCGCGTGGCTTAAAGCTTCGCGCAGGGCCATACCTGCCGCCATATGATAGCCGGGGGGCGAGGAAAGCCCTTCTTTCTTTTCGAGGGATTCGATACGCACGCCCACATCTTGCAAAGGATACCCCAGCAGAGGGCCGCTTTGCAGAGCGTCTTCGAGGCCTTGTCTGGCGGCTTGTAACCAGGCTAGGGGCAGGCCAAATTTTGCGGCCTCTTTGGCATTGTCCAAAATATTTTCGGGGAAGGCATTGCCAAAGGTAACAGTATTGCCGCTGCCGCGTGGCTGGGGTTGAAGACTGATGCGTACCTTGCCATAGTGGTGTTCTTTACCAAGCTCTTTATCAAACTCGGCTTCGGCTTGAGCTTCTTGCCCAATGCTTTCGCGACAAACCACCTGTGGGTGCCCTACGCGCGGCGCAATGGTATATTCTCGGCGCATGCGTTCCAAGATGACGTCTAGATGTAATTCTCCCATGCCTGAAAGCATACGGTGGCCTGTGCCTTCGTCGGTACGGGCCAGCAAGGTGGGGTCTTCTGTGGTGTAGCGCAAGAGTGCTTCGTCAAGAATGCTTCCTTCATCGGCATTGCGCGGTTCAATGGCAAGGGTAATGACAGGGGCATACACCTCTATGCTTTCTAAAGCATAGGCATTTTCCCCTTTAGCGTGGGCTGTGTAGGTAACACCGGTAAAAGCATGACGCAAACCTACCACAGCTACAATATCGCCAGCGCGAGCTTCAGAAAGTTGTTCTCTATGGTCAGCATGCAAGCGGTAAATGCGCTGCACTCTATCATGCTTTTTTTCATACACGTTATAATAATTTTCGCCGTCTTGTAAGGTGCCGGCATAGATACGCATAAAGGCTGTCTTACGGCCTTCGTCCATGAGAATTTTAAAGATTAGGCCGCAAAAAGGAGCGTTCTCTTGAGCTAAAATGGCATGTTCTTGCCCGTCAGCATCAAGAGCTACAGGTGCCGCCACATGGGCAGGAGAGGGGAGCAAGGCACAAATGCCATCTAATACCGATTGAATGCCAGCATTGCGTAAGGCGGAGCCGCAAAAGACAGGAGTCAGTTTGCGAGCTAAAGTGGCACGACGCACGGCGGCGATGATTTCTTCGGGGCTAAAGTCTTTTTCTGCGAGATACTCTTCTAAAAAGCTGTCGTCGGCTTCTGCCACTTGCTCCAGCAACTTTTCTCGCCACGGAGCCATAAGCGCTTGCTCTTCAGCATTGAGAGGGCGTGTATGTATTGTGGCCCCTTGGTCTTCAGGGTCGTAATCGCAGTGAATTTGTTGCACAATATCTAAAATAGCGCTAAATTCTTCGCCTTGCCCCAGTGGCATACTCAAAAGTAAGGGTTTAGCGCCCAACTGCTCTTGCATGGCGGTAAGCACCGCTTCAAAATCAGCGCCAATTCTATCTACTTTGTTGATGAAGGCGATTTTGGGCACGGCAAAGTTTTCTGATTGTTGCCATACCGTTTCCGATTGTGGCTCCACACCACCCACAGCACAAAAAACCCCCACAGCGCCATCAAGTACACGCAAAGAGCGTTGCACTTCCATGGTAAAGTCCACATGACCAGGGGTATCAATGATATTAATATCATGCTCTTGCCACTCACAGGTGGTGCAAGCTGAAGCAATGGTAATGCCGCGCTCTTGCTCCTCTGGCAAAAAATCCATAGTGGCTGTGCCTTCGTGCACTTCGCCCATACGATGTATTTTTTCGGTATAGTAGAGGATACGTTCGGTAAGGGTCGTTTTGCCGGCGTCAATATGCGCAATAATGCCAATATTGCGGATGCGTTCCATGGACCATTTCTTTGCGCACATAGAGCCCCCTGTGAGAAGAGTTTGAGCATACGTTTTTTTGGGGGAAGGAACCCCCTTTTGCTAGCGCCAAAAAGGGGGTTCCTTCCCCCAAATCCCCCATCCTCCCCCAAAACGC
>CAYJHX010000289.1:0-3044 GCA_964369395.1 uncultured Desulfovibrionaceae bacterium | reverse complement strand
GAAGAAGACTCCTATAAGCTTGCTGCTCGTGACCTTCACGAATTGCTCCGCTGCTGGGAAAACTATCACCGCTTGTGGACTGTGCGCTTGCACATGCAACACATTCGCTTCCGTGAAGAGTCCCGTTATCCTGGCTTCTACTACAGAGCCGACTTCATGGGTCTTGACGACGCTAAGTGGAAGTGCTTTGTTAACTCCAAGTACGATCCTGCTACTGGCGAAACCAAGCTCTTCAAGAAGCCTTACTATCAAATCATCCCTACTGAATAATAGGGAGCATCTCAGCGTCCCCTGTGCCACTTGGCATGGGGGGCGCCCCATGGATTTGATTATTGAACAATACCATGGTTATAGTGGTACGCCCAATACTGGGCAACTAAACCATTGTGTGGGTGGCTCTCAAAGGGTCGCCTTTTTTGTTCCAAACTGTAGGCAGGCAAACCCGCGCTGTCGGCGGTTTGGAAATATAACGCAGGGAGGATATTAAGGATGTCCAACTCCATCCTCGTCGTGGGCGGCGGCTTTTCAGGCCTTACCGCTGCCATAGAAGCGGCGGAACTGGGCTATGATGTCTACATCGTAGAAAAAAGCCCCTTTCTAGGCGGAAGAGTGGCGCAGCTCAATAAATACTTTCCTAAACTCTGTCCCCCCTCCTGCGGTTTGGAAATTCAATTCCAACGCATCAGGAAGAACCCGCGCATTAAGTTCTTTACCATGGCCGAAGTGGTAGAGCTTAAGGGGCAGAAAAATGACTATACAGCAACTGTACGCATTCAACCGCGCTACACAGCGCCTCAAAGCGTTGACTTTACGTTGCTTGCGTCTACCTTGGAAGGTGAAACCTCTAACGAATTCGATTTTGGCCTTTCCAAACGTAAAGCCTTATATCGTTCCATGCCCTTTGCATTCCCTGGGCGTTATGTGCTGGATACTGGCGCATTGACCAAGGCCGATAATGTCAAATTGACAGGGCAAAACTTCATTAATTTGGAAGAAGAAGAGCGTAGCATAGAATTGCAAGTGGGTTCTATTGTTATTGCCACAGGTTGGAAGCCCTATGATATGGCGGCTTTATCTAACCTTGGTGGCGGAAGCGTACAAAACTGTGTTTCCAATATGCAGCTTGAGCGTCTTGCTTCGCCTTTTGGCCCCACACAAGGCAAAATCGTTCGTCCTTCTGACGGGCGTGTGCCACAAAATGTGGCCTTTGTGCAATGTGCAGGCTCGCGTGATCAAAATCACTTAAATTACTGTTCGTATATTTGCTGTATGGCCTCGCTCAAGCAGGCACAATATCTTGCCGAGCAAAATCCACAAGTAAATATCACTATCTACTACATCGACTTGCGTACCCCCGGCCGCTATATGAAGGTGCTGGAAAAAGTACAAAGTTGTCCCAATGTGACCTTTGTTAAAGGTAAGGTGGCCGACGCTGCTCAAGGCGAAAATGGTAATGTGGTACTTACAGTAGAAGATGCCATACGCGGCGAAAAACTCACTGTGTCCTATGATATGGCCGTGCTGGCTACCGGTATGCAACCTTCCTTAGTGGATGAAAAGTTGCCTTTCCCCGTGGCTCTTGATGAAGATGGCTTTATTATCAATGGCGAAGAAGCCGGCATTTTTGCCGCCGGTTGCGCGCGCATGCCTCTGGATGTGATGCGGTCTGCACAGTCTGCAACCTCGGCTGCCATGAAGGCAGTACAAACGGTGAAAGGGAGGTAGACGTACATGGCCACGAAAATAGGTGTTTATTTTGATGTGCAAAACATCGGCGGCGGCATTGACGTAGATGCGCTTGCTGTAAGTGTTAGCAAAAAATGGGGCGACTTTACCCCCATTGTGAAATGCTATCCTGTGCTTGCCGACGCTGTGAAAGATATACAAGATGATATTGCCGCCAACGAACTTGACGGCGTGCTCATCTGTGGTTCTAGCCCACGTAATGATACGGCCATCTATGCTTTTGGTGAAGCCATGGTGGAACGTGTGAACTTACGCGAACAATGTGTGCTTGCTTATAAAAACCCCGACGGCACCCCCGCTAGTGGTGGTGCTTCTGCATTGCTTACCCAAATGGCCACAGACTATGTGCATATGGGTGTGGTAAAGTTGCAAAAAGCAACGCCACCAGAAGCTGCTGAAAACAAGGGCGTAAAGCGCGTACTTGTTGTGGGTGGCGGTTGGACAGGTTTAACGGCAGCGGTACAACTTGCTGCAGCCGATTACGAAGTTATCATCGTGGAAAAACAAGCAGAGCTTGGCGGACATGTACAAAACATTCCTCAAGCAACGCCGTTAAAAGCCCCTTGGACAGAACCTCAAAGTTCTGGCCTTGAAGCCAAAATTGCCGCTGTGCGTAGTGATAAAAAAATCACTGTGTACACCTCTGCCACCATGGGCAAACTTTCCGGGCAACCCGGCGAGTTTACCGCTACTATCTCCACGCCCAAGGGCGATGTGGAAATAGAAGTGGGCGCCGCTGTGTTGGCTACTGGCTGGACACCCTTGGATGCTAAAAAGTACCTTGCCCCCATGGGCTATGGCACTTTGCCCCATGTGTACCATGCCGGTGAGTTTGGTAAATTGCTTCGCGAAGGCAAAATCAGCCCCAAGCGTGTGGCCTTTGTGCTTGACACCACCTTGGCTGAAGACGCTTTTAAACCTAGCACTTGCGATTGCGGTTGTGGTTGTGGCGGAGAATCTTGCGAAACGGCCGAAGCTGCTCCAGAAGCTGCTCCTGCTCCAGAAGCCGCCGAAGGCGAAGAAGCTGTATTCGTAAAAGAAGATTTGGAATGCATCAAGCACTTGAGCTATTCCAACTCTGTTTCTTCTATAGCCGCTCTGCGTCTTGCCAATGCCGTATGCGATAAAGATGAAGGCGCGCAAGTCTTCATTCTGTATAAGCATATGGTGGTACAAGGCTTGCTCGAGCGCTATTACAAGCATGCCCAAGATCGTCTTGGCATTATGATGACCAAGGCTGATGTGACCAGCATTGCTCAAGGCGATGGCGAAGCCCTCACCGTATCTTGTAAAAATAC
>CAYJHX010000288.1:0-3059 GCA_964369395.1 uncultured Desulfovibrionaceae bacterium | reverse complement strand
AGTATGCGCTTAAAGGTAGCGGCATGAATGCGCCGAGCTATAGGCATGGACAACGCAATGCCTAGCATAGAAGCAGGCACACCATAGGCAGCCCATATGAGCACTTCTTGAGTATATAAACCGGCAGAGGCTTGGGTAGCACACGCAAAAAAATACGCAAAAATAGAAAAGACATTGGTAGTGCCCACAGTTTGCAGGGGCGTCCACCCAAGATATAAGGCATAGACACCAATGGGCGGCATGCCAAAAGAAATAGATGTATTTAACACACCAGAGGCAAAACCCGTAGCCATGCTTTTTCCTACTGTTTCGGGTCTTTGCAAGGTGTTTATTTTACGAGTGAACTGCCAAGTAACAAAAGCAAGCATCACAACACCCGTTAAAATTTGCATGGAATAGGTGGGAATAAAAATAAGCATCCCCAGCCCCATCAACGAGCCTGGCACCATGCCCATGAGCATATTTTTAAGGGAAGAGTACAAACAGCCGGCACGAAAATTCCACGTCATATGACAAGAAATAAAAAAGACAATGATACAAGCCACAGGGGTGAGCATCTCTGAAGGCATAAGCCCTGTAATTATGGGCACAGCCACCATGGCAGCCCCCATGCCTCCGATACCATTAACAAAGCCTGCAAGAAACCACGCAAAAATAAAAATGTATAAGTCCATACCCGTCCGCACCTTTAAGAAAAAACACATCAGCACAATACTTGCGCAACTTCTTTTACAACAAATGCAAAAGTCCTACACAATCCATGAAGTAGCGCCTTTTGAAATATTGACTACAGTCACCTAAAAAACGTTACCGACAACTCGTTTTGTGAAAAGTGTATCTAACATAGCAAAACCAAAAAAACGAGCTCTATTCTTAAGGTTTTTCCATAAAGATATTTTTCTTTATTTATAATACATTACAAACAATTCACGAATATTTTTTTACACTACAAGGCTTGACCTTCCCCTAAGAAACAAGGTAGCTTTGCGTAATCACACAATCGTAAACACGCTCCTTTTTCAAGATGATATGTGACGCGTTATTGTAGCAACCCCGTACAGTGCTGTGCCTCTGTTTACCCATTTTTATAAAGGATTTTGTGCACCCCCCTATGAAACCTTCTTCTCCTTCTCCAAATCCTTCGAGAGGATGCGGCGCATTACGCATGGGACGCATCAGCTATTTGAATGTCCTCCCCATCTATTTTCCTCTAGAAGCAGGGCATATTGCCCATGAATTTGAGTTGATTTCGGCGCCTCCTGCCATGCTCAATACCATGATGGCTCGAGAC
This sequence comes from uncultured Desulfovibrionaceae bacterium, assembly GCA_964369395.1. Classification (GTDB taxonomy): domain Bacteria; phylum Desulfobacterota; class Desulfovibrionia; order Desulfovibrionales; family Desulfovibrionaceae; genus CAYJAD01. The sequence continues at coordinate 1,768 of CAYJHX010000288.1, read as the reverse complement.
GAATTACATATTTCTTCTATTTCTTGTCTGGAATACGCCATAAATCCAGAACGCTATTATCTTGTACCCGATCTATCCATTGGCTCGCGGGGGCCGGTCATGTCGGTGCTCCTACTTTCTTCGTGCCCCATAGAAGAGTTGCAAGGGGCAGACATTCTTATTACCGGAGAAACAGCCACATCGGCCGCTCTCTTACGATTGATTTTACGCCACAGCTATGGTCTTGAGGCCACATTTACTGTAGGCAATGTAAGCCAATGCCTTGCCAGTGGTCATGCCCCCAAGGCTTTTTTAGCCATCGGCGACGAAGCCTTACGTTTGCGCCACCATAAAGACTATACATACCGTTTAGATTTAGCCGAAGCCTGGCGCCGCTGGACAGGTTTGCCTTTTATTTTTGGGCTATGGGTTATCAGCCGCAAGGCCGCCCATGCCAAACTTTTTAGCGCAGATCCCAGCGCGGTATTTCATGCGGCTCGAGAATGGAGCTTTAGCCATATGGATGTTATTTTAGACATCACCAAGCACGGCTGCCCCCTATCACGAGAAGACCTTTCTACCTATTATCATGAAGGTTTACTCTATACGTTACGCGGGGATGAAATAGACGGCCTCAAGCTTTTTTATGACAAGCTTGCCGCCGAAGGTATACTCAAAAAAACACCGGAATTAGCCTTTTATTCTTTTGAAAAATAAAACAGAGAGGCACATATGTATATTGTTACAGGCGGCGCAGGCTTTTTAGGCTCAGCGCTTATTTGGGAGTTAAATAAGGCAGGCATTGAAAATATACTGGTGGTGGACAATCTTTCCACATCGGAAAAATGGAAAAACCTCGTGGGCTTACGCTATGCAGACTATATGCATAGGGATGCTTTTATTCAAAATGTTCGTAGCAAAGGTTTATGGCCCAACGTCAAAGGCGTGGTGCATTTAGGAGCGTGCTCAGACACGACAGAAAAAGATGCCGATTTCCTTATGCAAAACAATACCCATTTTTCCATTGATTTATGCGAGGCATCCCTCAAAAATGGCGCGCGCTTTCTCAACGCATCCTCAGCAGCCACCTACGGCGATGGGAGCTTAGGCTTTAATGATAGCGTAAAATTGATACCACAATTACGCCCGCTTAACATGTACGGCTACTCCAAACAACTCTTTGATCTCTGGCTTTTACGTACAAAAAATAGCGCAAAAGTGGCGAGCTTAAAATTTTTCAATGTCTACGGGCCCAACGAATACCACAAAGGTAGTATGCGTTCGGTGGTATGCAAAGCCCATACAGAAATTTTAGAACAAGGCACTTTACGCCTGTTTCGTTCTACCACCCCGCAATACAGCGATGGCGGACAAATGCGCGATTTTGTCTATGTAAAAGATTGCAGCGCCATGATGCTTTGGATCCTACAACACCGTAAAGTCAACGGAATTTTTAACGTTGGCACCGGCAAAGCACGCACATGGAACGATTTAGCCCATGCCGTCTTTACAGCCCTAGATAAAGAGACACGTATCGAATATATCGATATGCCTAAACTCCTCCACGGCAAATACCAAAATTATACCGAAGCGTGTATGGATGCCCTGCTCGCCAAAGGCTGCCCCCCCTGCCGCTATACTCTCGAAGAAGGGGTAAAAGACTATGTGCAAAACTATTTGAATGTTGGAAAATATTTAGACGTGTTAGAAAGTTAAAGAAATGTATGTTTGTAGTATGTTGTTTTTTTGGGAGGGGAGAGGAAAACTTTCCCCTAAAGGGCCAAGTGCT
>CAYJHX010000287.1:0-3094 GCA_964369395.1 uncultured Desulfovibrionaceae bacterium | reverse complement strand
ACATAGCGCAAGGCATTACCGCGAGGCATACCGGCGCGCATGCGCAATTCCATAATTTCTTCGGTATTTAAACCAGAACCGGAACCGCAGCAGAAGGTTTCTTCGCGGATGGTGCGCTCTGGCATTTCGTAGAAATTATTACATACAGCACGTAAGATTTCGCGAGGTTCATCCATAAGGCCCATGGCGCGGGCTGGGTTACAGGAATCGTGCCATGTAGTGATAAGATGATCGTTGCGGCTTGGGTCAAGGTTGAGTTTGTTGTGACGGATAAGGTCAGCGGTAAACTCAGCAATGTGAACCATTTTAGTGGATTTTGCGTTTTCAAACACGGTACCGGTAATGGGGGACTTAGGCGTTTCCATGCAGGAAGGCGTAGGTCCATTGTAGGTGTCCATGTATTGGTTGATGACGCGCCACATGTGTCCGCATTCGCCACCGATGATGTATTTACAACCAAGGCGTTCGGCTTCGGCATACATCTTAGCATTGATTTTTTTGGCCATGTCAAAGGTGGTGAAGGAACCAAAGTTCCCGCCCTCAGAGGCATAGGTAGACATGGTATAATCAAGACCCAGCTCGTGGAAGAGCAACAAATACCCCATAAAGGTGTAAATGCCAGGGTCAGCGAAAGCGTCGCCGGAAGGGGTGATGAAAAGAATTTCATGGCCCTTTTCGTTGAGCGGCACGTTAGGACGAATACCTGTCACTTCTTCGCAGTCATCGGCGAGAAATTCGGCGATTTCTTTGAAGGCGTGGGGTTGAATGCCAAGGTGGTTACCGGTGCGGTTACAGTTGTTCACTGGGTCCATAATCCAGTGCAAACCAAGGCCGATTTCGTGCATAAGTTCACGCACAATGGCAGTGATTTCTGCAGTATCGATGCCGTAAGGGCAATACAAAGAGCAGCGGCGACACTCGGTACATTGGTAGGAATAGTAGAATAATTCCTTCACAACGGCGTAGTCAAGCTTACGGGCGCCTACTTTAGCACCTAAAAGCTTGCCAAGCATGGTGTAGTCGTAGCGATACAAAGAGCGCAAAAGCTCAGCACGCAATACGGGCATGTTCTTGGGGTCGTTGGTGCCGATAAAGAAGTGACATTTATCAGCGCAAGCGCCACAGCGAACACAGGTATCCATGAACACTTTTAAAGAGCGGTGTTTTTCAAGGCGCTCAGCAAAAGCATCACAGAGTATTTGTTCCCAGTTTTCGGGTAAATTCCAATCTTCTTCTGCAGGGTTCCACTCGTGTGGATTGGGCATATGCAGATTTTCCATGGTTTCTTTTTTGGCAGGATAGCAAAAATTCCCGGGAGTAAACGCGGGCTTAGTATCCATCCAATGCTGATTGGGGAACGCAGGGCGATTCTCAACCAGCTCTTTTGGGGTAGGCAATTTAGCCATGTTCTCTCCTTACTCAGAGGCTTCTTTTGTATTAAGAGGCTTTTCGAGGGGTAACTCTGCCTCATCCATTACTTCACGGAAGTCATCTTCGTATTCAGCATAGGTGGTGTACTTCTTGGGAGGATTCCAAGGGTTGATGTGACGTACCGCACGGGAGTTATTAGCCATATTACGAGTTGGGCTAAAGAACACACCAGGGGCGTGCATCAACTTAGAGAAGGGGAAGTACATAAGCAGTACGCAGACAAAGGTCAGGTGCACATAGAACATGGCGCCAATGCCGTCGGGCAACACAGGACTAAAGTTTACAAGCCCCATGGTCAGCACTTTAACGCTGGCAATGTCGGTTTTATCTAAATAGCGCAGCGTAAGGCCGGTATATACCACACCTAAAATCAAGAAGAGGGGGAAGTAATCGTTCATGAGCGAAATATAACGCACACGCTCGTTTACAAGACGACGCCCCAAAAGGAAGAGCACTGCTACAAGTAAGATACCGCCTGTCATGAAGAAACGAGGGGCGCCCACTTGCATGATGCCGTCCACCGCCTCTATAAAACCAATACAGCTTGGTACGGGTTCCATAAAGAAACGGAAATGGCGAATAAACACCAACAAGAAACAGTAGTGGAATGCCAAAGCAAAAAGCCACAACCATTTAGAAGAGTAATACACAACGCGTGGGCCTTGACCATTGTAGTCTGCGTGCACGTCGGCTGCCGTATTGCGGAACAAAGAGCGGAAGAGAAATACTTCCAAGAACATACGCTTAATAACACCGAAAGTTGTATCGGGGTTATCAAGCTTAGCCTGTTTGATCCACGGCAAAGATTTCTGTTGACCACCTGTGGTGGGAATACAGAACGGCACAGGCGACTTACTCCAATAGACCATACGCCAAATGACGCCGCCGATGAAGGTAATTACAGCAACATAGGGCAATACTACGCCGAAAAGAAAAGACAAACCAATGCCAGTTCCAATCCATGCAATAAAACCAATTGCCACAACTACCAGTAATGAAGTGACCATTCCCTTACCTCACTGGGCTAGAGGTTTACGAAATGCCGATACTTTCAGCATTTCTTCTATTATTCCGATCATCCAATCGGATACAAAACGAAGCTTATTCCCCCAAGGGAAAAGCCTATATCACATCGCAAAAACGATGAAACACAAAGGTATAAGGCAAAGACCTACTTATCTTCTACAGCGAAGGCAAGCTCCTCAGGTATAAGCCCGTGACGCTGTGCATAGCGCACTATCTGTGAATGCCCTTTACGAATTTCGGTAATACGCTGTTGCGCAATGGTTTCGCGGCTTTCTACATAGAGATCCAGTGCCATGAGGCACAGGGTATCTATGCGCGATTCCGCTTCTAAATATTCTGCAATACCACCTTTTTGTTGGCATTCTTCCAAAAAGGTGCTGCGGAAAATTTGTTTAAAGCTAAAAATAACCCCAAGACCTTGCGAAGGGGTAAAATCTTGCACTGAGCGTAATTTTACAAAGCGCACAAGGGCATTGCGCAATCTGTCTTCTAAAATATGCTCACCGGCTGCCGCATCAAAAAGATAATTACCCATGGTGTTGGTAATTTCTCCCACGGGGTTGCAAAAATCATCTTTTTTGGTGCGTAAAAAACCTTTAGTATCTAAAGGGTAAGCATTAAAAACGCTTTCGACCCA
>CAYJHX010000286.1:0-3120 GCA_964369395.1 uncultured Desulfovibrionaceae bacterium | reverse complement strand
AATGCACCTTGTGTCACAGAACAAGGTACGGAACAGGGCACGGAACAGGGCACAGTTGAAAGTGAAAGTTTTGACCCTATCTGCATGCAACAGGCTTTAGATACACATAAAAGAAAAATTACGAAAGTCTTGCCTCACTACGCGCCGCCTTTGCGCCACACACATTTTCAGTCTTTAGGTAAGGTTACGCAGCAAGAATATGCAGCGTTGTGTGATTTTTTTCCTACATTCCCGCCCAATATGCCTAGCACACCGTTAATGCTTATGGGCTGTACGATTCAAAAGGGCGCACGACATCAGATTCGAGCCCATGCGGCTCATGCGGGCTTTGCCCTGTTCCAAGATACACGCTATGCACAGCGCATTGTGCCAGAAGAAGAAAGTTTTCTTTTGCACCATGCTCAATTGGCTTTTACTTTGCGTGGCGGCGAAACGCGCTATATTGCCTGTCCTGCTCCTTGGCAAGAAATTTTTCACAGGTATACTTCTGTGCAAGATTTTTTAACATAAAAGTCTCATTGATAGTATTTCAAAATATATCCTGCTTCTTTGCCTCATAAATCCTAGAAATAAAAAGATTGTCAATTTAGATACATTTTTTTATATTGAAGCTGGGCTTTAAAAGTGTCTTGTAAAGTACGTTTTTAGAGCCTAGGCCTTGTCTTGGCGTAAGTTGAAGATTCAAAAAAATGATGTTGTGTCATTGACTTATACTTGTAAACGCTTAACTTCTTTGTATCCTGTCTTTTTATCTTCATTTTCACTGTATATATTTTTGTATATTTTCTTTTATCCATGGACCTTTGTGCTTTTTTTGGCTTGCTGTGCAGAACGTATAAACACGTCTTCTAAGGAGAGAAATCTATGAAGAATTTAAAAGTTTCCAGTCGGTTATACCTTGGTTTTGCTTTCATGATGTTTTTCATCTGTATTTTGGGCGCTGTCTCCATTTCTGAAAAAAAAGATGCCGCCCACGAAAGTAAACTTGTGGCTTCTTTTAGTATTCCAGAAATCGTGCGCCTTATTGCTGTAGAAAATGCCTTTAAAGATGCTTATATGCATATGCGTATTTATAGCCTTACTCGCGATCCCAAAAATTATGAGGATTTTCTCAATACCGTTGGGGACGTGGATAAAGCTGTAACGGCTTTACAAAGCTTAACACAACGCGACCTTACCGACGCTGCAGATTCTTCTACTTTGCGTAATTATCTTACTTCTTTTAAAAAAATATTTTCTTCTTATACCGCTGTGGTGGCAGAGTCGCACAATGCCATTGTGCATGCCAATAAAACCATGAATGTTTTTTCCCCTTTACCGCAAGCCATTGAATTGAAGCTTAATGCCTATGTGGATTTTTTAGAAAAATATACGCAAAATCAGAATGACCTGTATGCACAGCAAAATAACGCGGCGCTGGCAGAGCTTGTGTCTGCACTTGAGCAAGAGTTTAGTCATATACAAACGAAATCTGTTCAGGGTTTACCCCATGAAAAACTTCAAGAATTATTAGACGTGGCTACTGCCAGTACGGCATTAGCGAAAAAGCTCGAAGAAACAGTACCTGCATTGCCTACACAAGATTTGCAAGCGGGGCTCAGTGCTTTGGCTAAAGATATGCACGCTCTTGCTAAAGCTGCTGACGATTTAGCCAAGGCTCGTCAAGCCATCATCAAATTAAATAGCGTTCGTGCAGGTATTTATGCGCAAATTAGCAAGGAAACGACTACCACATTAAATACCGTAGAAAAGCATCTTTACGAAAAATCTAATAAAAATGTGAGTGATTTAGAACAAAGTCAGGTCATTGTAATTGGCATGATTATAGGTTTGCTCATTGCCAGTATTGTTATGAGTTCGCTTATTGCTCGCAGTATTACCCGTCCGCTTAATGCAGCGGTAACTTTTTCTCAATCTGTGGCTCAGGGGAATTTGGATGAATTGCTCGCGTACAGCAGTACCAATGAAGTGGGAGTTCTTTCCGATTCTTTACGGCAAATGGTGGCGGCTCTTAAAGATAATATAGCCAAGGCCCAAGACCAAGCCGAGCAAGCTCACCGCATGGGGAAAGAGGCTCAACAAGCTACCGAGCAAGCGCAAATGGCTTTGCGTCAAGCTGAAGGGGCAAAAAGCGCCGGTATGCGCGATGCCGCAGAGCAGCTGGACGTGGTGGCTGCGGTGCTAAATGAAACCATGCATAGCCTTTTGGGACAAGTACGGGAAGCTGAGCAAAGCATGGAGATTACTTCTGACCGCATTACAGAAACCGCTTCTGCCATGGAAGAAATGAACGCCACAGTATTAGAAGTGGCGCGCAGTGCCGGAGATGCGGCCAATACTTCTTCAGAAGCGCGTGGCCGTGCCGATGAAGGCGCCGGCGTTATGCAGCACATGATGGTACGCATTGCTGAAGTAGAAAGGCAATCTCATGCATTAAAAGATGATATGATGCAATTGGGCAGTCAAGCCGAAGCCATTGGCGCTATTATGAATGTTATTTCTGATATTGCCGACCAAACAAATTTGTTGGCTTTAAATGCCGCCATTGAAGCTGCCCGTGCTGGCGAAGCTGGGCGAGGTTTTGCGGTGGTGGCCGATGAAGTGCGTAAATTGGCAGAAAAAACCATGCAGGCTACGGTGGAAGTGGGGACAGCCATTAAGGGTGTCCAAAGCAGTGTGGATCGTAATATGAAAAATGTGGATAGCTCTGTGCACAGCGTTCATGCCACCACAGAATTGGTAACCCAAGCAGGGAGCTCTTTGTCAGAAATTGTGCATATGGTAGATACTACTGCCGATCAGGTACGTACCATTGCCACAGCAGCAGAGGAACAATCTGCTACCTCTGATGAAATTAATCGCTCTTTAGCGAGCATCAATGCGGCTTCGACGGAAACGTCGCGAGTTATGAACGAAGCTAATTTTGCTGTACAAAATTTGAACGAACAAGCTGAGCAATTGGCAAAAATTATTCACACCCTCAAGTCGGCATAAGCCTGAAATTCTTTCCTTACTGTAAGCCCCCTGCATAATACTTTATACAGGGGGCTTACTTTGTAAATACGATTTTATTCTGCTTTTTCTCTTTCTTTCAGCATTTTTACTGCACAAAATTTACCA
>CAYJHX010000285.1:0-3125 GCA_964369395.1 uncultured Desulfovibrionaceae bacterium | reverse complement strand
TTGATAGAGCCATCACCACGAAAAATAATGACTAAAGTGTTTTCATAAATGCCGCTTACCGCCACCCAACGTAAGCCGTGCACACGCGTAAAAAAATCCGCTATGGCCACCAGCATATCTGGCGAATTTACACTGCCCACATGGGCATGCGCCCCCCGCTTACACGTACGCAACGAGCGAAACGCATGGCTAAAAAGCGGCAACCATTCTTTCAAATATTCCGAGCGTAAGATACGTCGCAACACCACAGTATCGCTGTGTTTAGAAAGCCATTGATACGCGCGAAAATCAGACTCTTCGCCGCTGCGTTCAAAGGTGGCGGTATCGGTGCGAATGCCATACAACATAGCCGTAGCAAGAAGCTTGCCCGGGCGAATATCAAGACCACGTAAGTATTGATACATCATGGTGCAAGTGGCCCCAATTTTTGGTCGAATATCTAAAAATTCCGCGTAATGACAATAATTTTCCGGTATAGGATGATGGTCTATAATCAAAGAAAAAGGAATATTTTTAAAAGCTTCATTATGATGGGGCTGTGAATCCACAATGGCAAAACGTTGAAATTGCTCGCGCATTTGCGGCTCCCACTGCACCAGCGGAATGCGTAAATAACGAATCATGGCCAAATTATCAGGGCGGCTAACACGATTGGTGCTGGCAATGGTAATATCGCGTACTTTGCGTGACAAAATGCGTTTTAAGGCCATGGCCGCACCCAAAGCGTCGGGATCAGCAGTGATCAAAATACACCAACGCTCATCGCGAGCAAGGGTTCCCATCCACGATTGCAAACGTTGACCAAGTTTATTTTTTGCTATGGGCATCTTTAGCTCCCGCGTAGGCCAAAAATTTCTGCAAAAGAGGCACAGAGTCCTCAATTCCCTGCCATTGAAAAATTTCTAGCATATGGGTACATTGTGTCGGTAACAGCGGCATAAGCTTTTGTAGTGTATCTTTTTGCCTATGCTCCAAAGCCGTTAGCGGCTTGTGGTCATCTTTTACCCCCGGTGCAGACCAATGCACCAAACGCACTTTTTTAAGAAGAGCCTTTTGCTTTAAGAATTCCTCTTGGCCAAAGGCTAGCATATGCCCAACATCAAGGCAAACCCCAAAAGTGGGACAACTTTTTTTTGACACCAAACCTTGCGCTTCTTGAAAAAAAAGCTCCGAAGGTAACGTGTATAAAGGCATATCTTGAAGATTTTCTAAAAGAACAGGACAAGCGGTCTTTGTGTGCCATATTTGCAAAAAGTCTTGCAAAATTCGCCCTTGTTCTTGCACATCTTGTACAAAAGTCGGCGGATGTAGCACCGCATAGCGCGGGCGTAGATACGCAGCCTTGGCAAAAACAGCCAGCGCTTGTTTAGCCGCACGCTTGCCGCATAATTGTATCCCAGCGTTTTCTACAGGCTTCGAGGCGATATCTTTTTCACGCTTGCTTTCGTTTTTCCCTACAGAAGTACGCACGCTCCAAGGCAAATCCACAGGCAAGTGTACGTGCCATTGAAGGGGCAACGCTTGCAGATGCAGAGGTAAATCTTCTTCAGTATAAGCCAAACAAGCCTTACTTTCAAAAAAATACAGCCCCACCTCTTGTACCTTGTGGGCTAAAAAATGCGCATTCTCTGCCACATTGGCCGGAAGAACACAAGAAGGAGCAGCAATGGGGTACATACATTTTCCTTTTTTACGGGGCACGCAAAAGAAGTAAGGTGCATCCCCCACGCAACATGCGATACAAAAACCAGCACAGTACTATCACTATGGCCAGCACATAAGCCGCCGAATATTGCACAGCCTTGCGCAGTTCGAGGTTTTGCCAAATATCATTAAAGCTTTGGATATGTGAGGTATCCGGCAACGTTGCAAAGCTTTCTCCCATAATCAGTAAGCCGGCGCCACCAATAAGAAGTAACAGCAAAAAGGCTACATAGGTGCTGCGGAAAATCCATGTACAATGTTGCGTAACTAAAGAAACCCCTTCTTTTTTGGCCGCAGAACGCGACAATACAGCGCCAATGGCCGCAATGACAACGGGAAAACCCAATACAAATGTCATAATACCGCACGCATAATAAAATAATAACGTGCCCGAACTGGTTAAGGCAGATTTACCACTGACATGCTTATTCATATCTATTCCGTTTTTCCTTTCACTTTTATTTCTGAAATAACAAGCCCTGTGAGCACTAGCGCCGTACCCACCATGGCCAAAGAAGTAATGGTTTCATCTAAAATGAGCGCCGCAGAAAATACCGTCACCACCGGAACTAAATAAATATAGGCACTGGCCTTTACAGCGCCAAGCACCTTAACCGACCAGCTCCATGTGGCAAAACAAACGGCAGAGGCAAGCACTGCTAAAAACAAAAAATTTCCTGCATTTACAGGTTTCAGTAAAGTATCCAAAGACACATCTACCCCTTGCCATGCCACCACCGGCAACATAAACAACACTCCATAAAAAAAGACGCGACGGGTACAAACAGCCATATTCAAACGCAATTCTCCAATCATGCGCATGGTTATGGAATAAAAAGCCCACGTCAAAGCAGCGCCAGCAGCTAAAATATCCCCCAAGGGATTTAATTGCAAGTGTACTGTACCATTAAAAACAATAAGCCCAATACCACTCATCGCCACCACAAAACCTAAGAAAAATGTCCACGTTAAACGCTCTTTGGCATAGTTACGCAATAATACTTGGGCAAGCAAAGCAGTACAAAAAGGCGCAATGGCTACAATGATACCCACATTAGACGTGAGTGTATAATCTAAAGCAATATTTTCCAATAAAAAATACAGAGTCACGCCACTTAATCCTGCACACATGAAAAGTTTTTCTTCTTTAAAGCAACGAAAAGGCAAGGTTTGTGGATAAAAAACAAGCAAGGTTACATACCCTAGCACAAAGCGCGTAAACAATACCTCTAAGGGAGTAAAATCCCCTAATAAAATCTTGGTGGATACAAAGGTTAATCCCCAAACAGATACAGTCCCCAAAGCCACCAGATGCCCGCGAAGCTCTACAGATAACGACATAATTTTCCTCAATTATTAGACTGGACTTTTGCGGGGGAAGGAGGGGCCTTTTGCTAGCGCCAAAAAGGCCCCTCCTTCCC
>CAYJHX010000284.1:0-3127 GCA_964369395.1 uncultured Desulfovibrionaceae bacterium | reverse complement strand
CATCTAAAAGACATTTGTCAATGGTATAAATTTGGCTTTTTGTACTTCACAATTAGGGCAATTTCTTATAAGCTTGTTTCTTAATATTGATTTATGCCTTGGGGAGGCTTACGAAGCGTTATGAAAAATAAAACAGTATTGCAGGCGGATGCTTTTGCAACCACGTTAGAAAATTTGACAGTTCAAATTGTTGAGCGCCATGGCTCTTGTGAAAATGTTATGCTTGTGGGCATACAAAGGCGCGGTGCAGACCTAGCGCAGCGTTTACATACTCTGTTACAAGCGCGCACAGGAAAAAAGCTGGCCATGGGTACGCTGGATATTAACTTATACCGCGATGACTGGACAAGTCTTGATGCTAAGCCGCATATTGGTCAATCAAATATTGTGCATGCTGTGGATGGTATGACCATAGTGCTTGTGGACGACGTGCTGTATACGGGGCGTACCATTAGGGCAGCCCTAGAAGCTTTGTTAGACTATGGACGGCCTAAAAAAGTAGAACTGCTGGTTTTGGTAGATAGAGGCCATAGAGAGCTGCCCATTGAGGCCAACTATGTGGGGTGCAAGGTAGATACGCAAGTACACGAACATGTAAATGTGTTGGTAACAGAAAAAGACGGGAAAGATGAAGTGCTTATTGTTACGTAGCCGTAGTTCATTAAAAGAGACCTCTGCATAATTCTAAAAACCACTAAAATACATGGATTGCTTCCCTCGCAATGACTTTCATTGTAATACCAAGTTATTGCGAGGAGCGCAGCGACGAAGCAATCCATGATTTTTTAATTGTGCAGAGGTCTCTAAAAACAAGTAGTCGGCTCAAAAAAGGCAAACTACTTTGTTAGGCTTGTTTTTTCTTTCGATTATATTAAAAGGAATATCCATGGATTTTACTCGTGCTTTTAAAGACCCCAAGGCCTGTGCGGCTCTTTTAGAAAAATTGACCCATGTGCTGGATGGTAAAGCATTGCGTTTTATGGAGGTGTGCGGCACGCATACGGTATCCATTTTTCACAGTGGCTTGCGAGATATTTTGCCAAGCAATATCATACATCTTTCGGGGCCGGGCTGTCCTGTGTGTGTGACGCACGATGCCGAGGTAGCCACCTTTTTAAACTTAGCTCAAGATGATAAAGTCATCATTGCTACTTTTGGCGATGTGTTGCGTATTCCTGGCCCTGATGGCAGTAGCTTAAAGCATGCCATGGCTGGGGGGGCACGTATTGAGGTGGTGTATTCGCCTATGGATGCGTTGACGCTGGCTCAAAAGCATCCGCAAGAGACGGTGGTTTTTTTAGGTATTGGTTTTGAGACCACGGCGCCTACGGTGGCGGCTATGGTGCTTATGGCTGAAGCACAAAAGATTGACAATTTGCTGGTTTTTTCTTGTCATAAATTGGTACCTCCGGCTTTGAAAGCCTTGTTAGAAGACGAAAGTTGTAAGGTAGATGCTTTTTTGCTTCCTGGGCATGTGTCTACTATTTTAGGTTTGGAACCGTATGCTTTTTTGGCAGACTATAAAACGCCGGGTATTGTGGCGGGTTTTGACGCCGCTGATATTTTGCTTGCCTTGGTAATGATGGCAGAAGAAATTCAAGCAGGTAGCTATAGTATACAAAACGCCTATTTACGCGCTGTTAATGCGCAGGGTAACCCTAAGGCCAAGGCTATTTTAGAGCAAGTTTTTAGTTCTTCATCGGCTTTGTGGCGTGGCATGGGCAGCATACCTGAAAGCGGGCTTGTTTTGGCGCCGGCTTTTGAACATCGCGATGCTTTAAAGGTGTTGGGGCTTTCTTTACCAGAAGTGAAGGGCATTTCTGGCTGTCGCTGTGGTGATGTGCTTAAGGGAAAAATGTTACCGCCGGATTGTCCTTTGTTTGGTAAGGCTTGTACTCCGGCGAAGCCCATTGGCCCTTGTATGGTATCTACTGAGGGGTCGTGTGCTGCCTACTATAAATACGCCGACTGCTATTAGTACGCAGGATGTGGGCAGGCCTCGCAGAGGAACGTAGCGACGAAGCAATCTATGCCTCTGTAATTACGCAGAGGTTTTTTTTACACATTTCCATCTTTCTTGAGAATACGCGCGTTTTGGGGGAGGATGGGGGTCTGGAGGAAGGAGAGGGCTTTTTGGCGCTAGCAAAAGCTCCCTCCTTCCCCCAGAAAAATAAAATTTTATCATAACAACTCAAGGTACTTTTATGACAGCAAGAACGCTTTTATTGGATTGTGGCAGTGGTGGTAAGGCTTCGCAGCGTTTGATTTCTGAATGTTTTTTTCGTCATTTTTCCAATGCTATTTTGGAGCGTATGGACGATGCCGCTTTGTTGCCCATTAACGGCCCTGTTGCCATGAGTACCGATTCTTATACGGTGACGCCGCTCTTTTTTCCTGGGGGTAGTATTGGCACGTTGGCTATTCACGGTACGGTCAATGATGTGGCTATGCTTGGGGCGCGCCCCAAATATTTATCTTGCGCCTTTATATTAGAGGAAGGGCTCGATTTAGATGTGCTAGAGCGTGTGGTGGCGGATATGGCGCAGGCTGTGAAAGAGGCGGGCGTATCTATTGTTACCGGAGATACCAAGGTTGTGCCGCGAGGCATGTGTGATAAAATATTTATCAACACCACAGGAGTAGGGGAGATTATAACGCCTGCGCCTCCTTCGGGGCACAATGCTAAGGCGGGCGATGCTATTCTTATCAGTGGGCCTGTGGGTAATCATGGATTGACTATTATGGCGCAGCGCGAAGGGCTTTCTTTTATTTCGGACGTGTGTTCTGATTCGGCTCCTTTGGGTCATATGGTGGAAAGTATACTTAAGGCCGTGAGTGCGCCAGAGCAGGTGCATGTGTTGCGTGACCCTACTCGTGGTGGGTTGGCTACTACATTAAATGAGATTGCGGCGCAGTCGCAAGTGTGTATGGAATTGCAAGAAACGTTGTTGCCTGTGGATGATTCTGTGCGCAATGGCGCGTCGTTTTTGGGCTTAGACCCTTTGTATTTGGCCAATGAGGGCAAACTTATTTGCATTGTGCCTGAGGTCGAAGCCGAAGCGGCTCTTACTGCCATGCGGCAAAGCCCCTATGGACAGGGGGCTGTGCGTATTGGGCAGGTGTTGGC
>CAYJHX010000283.1:0-3127 GCA_964369395.1 uncultured Desulfovibrionaceae bacterium | reverse complement strand
TTCAAAAGTCTGTTATGTTCCTTCTATATAAGCGCCGCTCACAAGACCTTCTAGCTCACAATGCAAAAAAGCTTCCATGCCGGGGTGCACTTTTTCTACGCTTATGCCACGGTGATTTTCAAGACTATAGCCTTGCTTTGTCAGCTGCGGTCGGGCTTCGCCTGGCATGAATACATAGGCAGGGCGGCCTGCTTCCCATTGGGAGCGCACGCTAATGCGCCACATGCCGGGGCGTATTTCTTCTTCTAGTCTTGCCAAGAGAGGGGAAAGGCCGCCGCGCTCTCGTTCATGGGCTTTGGCCAAATGTATATGTTTTGGCACAAAAAAGCCTGTACCAAGGTTGCGGCTAGACCATTGCGCAAGGTCTTGCATAAGTGTAGCCAACAAGTTTTTCCAAGCTTGGCGCCGTTCTTTGGCAGAAGCCATATCTTGTTGTGGCGTAAGACAAAAATCTAGCGCGCGGCGGTAGGCGTTGACAGCGTGGGCCACATAAGCCCCTGTGCGCATGCGCCCTTCAATCTTCAGAGCTTGAATTTTTTGGCGCACAAACCAGGGCACAAAGGGGAGCAAACACAAATCTTCCGGTGCCCAAAAAGCTGAAAAACCTTCTTGTCCTTGGGTTATTTCCCACAATTCTTCATTACTGCGTAAAGCTTCTTCCACGCGTAAGCTTTGATCGGGTAGGGCGCGGTATTCAAAGCGGCAGGGCTGTGTGCATTGTCCTGCATTGGCAGGACGATTGTTGAGCCATGCCGAGAGCAAACATTGTCCTGAAATGGCAAGACATTGGGCGCCGTGTACAAAGCATTCTAATTCTACATGGGGGCAAGCCTTGCGAATGGCTCGAATTTCCCCAAAGCGCAATTCACGAGCCAAATTCACTCGTTCTGCCCCTTGAGCGTGCCAAAAGGCGGCAGAGTGCGCATTGCAGGTGTTGGCTTGGGTAGAAAGATGGATGGGAATGTGTGGAAAATGCTGTTTTGCCAAAGAAAAAACACCGGGGTCGGCAATGATAAAGGCGTCTACCTCGGCTTTTGCGCCCAGCTCTAAGTTTTCCAGCGCCGCTTGCATTTGATGCTGACGCGGAAAGGCATTGCAACAAAAAAAGAGGCTGACTTGTGCAGTTCGGGTTTTTTGGCGAGCAAGGGCTAAGCTTTCAGCAGAAAAGGGGCGTCCGGCTCGTAAAGAAGCAGAGCCTCCCAAATAAACGGCATTGGCCCCGTAAAGAATGGCCGCTTCCAATTGGTCTATATTGCCCACAGGGGCTAAAAGTTCTGGCCCAGAAGATGTAGAATGAGAAGATATATGTGTATGCATGCGCTTTCTGTATGCCCCAATAAAGGTGTTGGTCAAGTGTTGTTTACAAATATTGTAGCCTGCGCAATATGCTGCACAGAAAGCTCAATGGTGTTTTTTACGTATTTTTCTTACAAAAAATTATTTTTGCCGTCTTTCTTTGAGCGCGTCTAAAATATCTACGCCAATGCGCAAGTTTCCACGTCCACAACCTAAAGAAATATGAGGTTTTACTGCCCCATGATAATCACTGCCCCCAGTGATACCCAAATCGTATTTATGGGCCAGTTTTAATAAAAATTCTGTAGTCTCTGCGTCGTGTTCGCTATGATACACTTCTAGTGCGTTGAGGCCAAGTTTTTGTAAATATTGAATATAACTTTCAAGCCATGCACGCTCGCAAGGAATGAGCCCAGCATGAGCTAAGGATATGGTGGCTTTGTGTTGCACCAACAATTGCATGATTTCTTCAACATCTAACAGCTTTTTAGCTTCAAAGGCGGGGCTATTGGTACCAAGATATTTAGAAAAAGCTTCACGAATGCTAGATACATAGCCCTTTTCTAAAAGTACCGTGGCAATATGCGGGCGACCTACTGCATTGGGGGTATTGGAGGGGGTAGAGAGCTCTTTTTTGCTCTTTTTTTGTGTACGTGTAGCTTTTTTGGTTTTTGTATTTTTTGCGGTGGCGTTGTCAGGGCTACGGGTGGCTCGCAACACGTCATCATAATTAATATCTACGCCCATGGCATTGAGCTTTTCCACAATAATTTCATTGCGTTTTGCTCTGTTTTGGCGCAATTGCTCCAGAGCTTTTTCTAAAGTTTCGGCTTCTTGTGGAAGCCATAGAGCTAAGATGTGCACTTCGCCGTGTTCTGAAGCAATGGAAAGCTCGCACCCGCGAATAACTTCAATACCCCATTTTTTGCCTTCATTTTCGGCTTCTTCAAGCCCCTCAAGGGTATCGTGATCGGTAATGGCTATGGCGCAAAGGCCCAAGGCCGCAGCTTTGCGCACCACCTCCGCAGGACTGTCGCGACCGTCCGAGGCGAGGGTATGTATGTGTAAATCAATAAATGGAGGCATGCTCTTTCCTGTGTATAACGCTATTGTTTTTTTGCTGCTTCAAACTCTTCTGCACTGTTCTCTTTTTGCATTGTATCTGACTCTACAATTTCCACATCCACAATGGCAGTATTGTTTTCAGACACGTCATTCTCATCAGATACTTCTTTAGGGTCTTGTACTTCTTGGGAAGGCTCTTGTGGCGTGGGCGCCGGTGCAGATATGGGGGCAGAAGGCAAGGCTTCGGTATCGTGCACTTTTCCTGTAAGCAAAGCCTGTGCAGAGCCTACTTCGGTATCATAGGCCGAAGCGCTCAGCGACAGCGGGGTTACCCCTTTATCTACTAAAATATGCCCTGTGCGTTCAAATATTTCGCGGCGAAAGGCGTATTCGTGTTCCATACGTCTTGTGCGATAGGTGAAGTAGCCTTTTCCTAAAGAGATGACACAAATAGCCCCTAAAACGCCGCCAATAATCCATGGCCAATAGGGGAGTAGCGTCTCCCCAAAGCGCATCAAAATGGTAATGGCTCCGTCCACATAAAAGAGTGCCACACCCATGAACATGACCCCCAAGAAAAGCACAATGGTGGGGGCTCCTTGAATGATGGCATAGACCTTTTGCAAGCGGCGCGGTAAATTTTGGCGCCAAGCTTCTTCTTCCTCGGGGCTTCTTTTGTTCATGGAGCGAAAAAGCCCCACACCGGCCATATGCACAATAAGCAATAGGGCTGCCGGCGCCACCACAGCGGCTATGGCATAGGATA
>CAYJHX010000282.1:0-3135 GCA_964369395.1 uncultured Desulfovibrionaceae bacterium | reverse complement strand
TATCCAATATGGAATTTGCTAATACCAAAGCTTCATTGGCAGCGGTTTTATCGTTGGCAAGTACAGCACTACGTACTTTTTTGATAACATTCTTCACACGGGTGCGAGCAGCGCGGTTGCGCTCGGCACGAACAAGGCTTTGCTTGTGACGCTTAATGGCAGACTTATGGTTAGCCACGGTTTCCTCCAAAAAAAGTTGATTGAAATATATAATTCTTGAGCACCAAGCCCAAGAGTTCCAACTTGGGTTCAACGCAATGAACGGTGATGTCTAGCTCTTTTAGCGAGTTTTGTCAATAAAGAAAAAGGAGACATTTTTATTTTTCCAAGAAATTTTTCAAGAAATTTCCTAAGAAAATTTTCTCAGTTTTTTTTACTCCTTTGTTGGGCGTCATGGAAAAAAAAACTATACTTTCTGTAAAAAAAATGTCATCATCATGGTTTGTAAAGTGAAAAGATACCCAGAGAAGTGTCTTTGCTTCTTGCGGTTTGTACTTAAAATTTCCTATAAAAGAAACAGTAAAGCAGCAGTGGAAAATATATGGCTAAGAAAAAAAATAGTAAAGAAGTTATTGCAGAAGAACATGTGGCAGCTGAAAACGAAATGTCTGAGGCAAATCAGGCAGAGTCTGATACCTTGGAACAGCACGACTTACACGTGCACGATTACAGACGACATGTAGAAGCTCTTGGGCGCCAATGGGCGGTGCTTGTAGGTAACCCTAAGGCGCTTATGCCACAAATTCTTGGAACCATTATCCACTCTGGTGGCACGCGCCCCTGCTGGCAACGCAAGACTGCAAATAGCGAATGTATGCTTATGGCTTGGCCCGAAGATCAACCCTTGCGTGCGGCTGCTGTCTTGAAGGGTACCAGCGAGGCAGATTTAAAACCTGCTTCTGCCATGCCGCTTTTAGAAGGCTATCCTAACGATTTTGAGGTGCATAGTGTTGTGCCTTGGCAAAGCGATGTAGAAGCCAATGTGGGCGTAACCGTGCTAGAAGGCGATCGCCCTTTGTGGTTTTATGATCCCTTGTATTTTCGCGATAAGGAAGATTTGACCCCTGGCGTTACGCATACTTTTTTACTTTCCGGTCTTGCCCTTGGTATTCGTCGTGCCTTATTGGATGAAATGACAATTACTCAAGGTCCTCTTTACGAATCGCATGCCAGCGCTTGGCTTGAGCAAAATCCTGATAAAAAACGTTTGGATGTACCACCGTTAAAATTAAACCTTGCCGGTAAGCAGATTATTATGCCTGGCCGCGAATTTTGCGAATATGAAGTGCGTAGTACCATTTCTGACGTGCAAACTTGCATGCTGGATAAGCTAGAGATAACCATGCTGCGCCTTGGTTTCCCTATGCCAGACAGAGACCCTGTATTTATTTTGGTCTATGTGCCAACGACTATGTTGAAAGATTATACCCCAAAAGCTGGGGATGAAGTGGATGCATATATATGGCTGCAGGCGCGTATTGCCGACGTGTAGTCGGCTGAAAAAGGGCAAGCTACTGCGTCAGACTTGTTTTTTCTTTTGGCATGGACCAAAAGAGTCCTATGCCTTCAAGAAAAAATGTCGTCTTCCTTGTATCTTACCCTTTTTGAGCCGACTACCTTTTGGTGGTAGCTGAAAAAGGCCTGCCTGCTACAGGATGTGTTTACTATGAGGCCGCAGGGTGCGGTTAGCTTCGTAGAGGAGCAAGGCAAAGGCAAGACGGAATGTACTTCCGGCGTAGGCGGCGCTTGCGTTAGTTTGTGTTGCACAGAATGTGCTTGAGCTAAGATTTGAATTTTAGCCGTTACAAATACTCGTAAAACAATGTAAGGGGATGCTCCTATATGAGAGTATCCCTTTTTTTGAAATAAATTTTTTCAATAGTTTGGAGACCTCTGCACAATTATTTTTTGATAAAGTTTTACATATAGCTTTTGATAGTTGAGCTTTCATAAAAACTTCATGGTGCAGAGGTAAAGGCACAAAAATCAATCACTTAACGGCGAAGCAAAGCTCCGCCTATTCTTGATTTTTGGTCGCATTGACTATCGTCAATGCTCCGTGAGACCTCATTTAACGAATTGTGCAGAGGTCTCGTTTGATAAGATATAAGTTTTTGTAGTAATTTTATATCCCAATCTCAATAGTATAAGAGTGTTTATGAAAAAATTAGTGCTTTCTAGTGTCGTGTTGTTATTGTCCATTTATCCTTTAGCAAAAATAAGAAAGAATATCATTACGGAAAATGAATTTTATGGAATTTTTTTGGGAAATTTTATATTCTTTGCTCACTATTTTCTTATACTAGCACTTGTTCTTTTTCTTGTAGATTCTTTTCTTTTTCCCCTACAGCGTAAGGTTTTATTTATACTTATTCCGCTTGTTTTGTCCATTATTGGCGGAATAGGGTATTACAATTATAGAAATCCTGCCGTCACGTATACGAATATTGCTTTGCATAAGCCGGCACAAATTTCGCGCATTAAAATTGCTTTTGTTGCTGATTTACACCTGACAACAACCTCCAACGCGCGATTATTTATGGACATGGTGGAAAAAATTACTGCAGAAAAACCAGATATTATTATTTTTGGTGGCGATATTTTGCAAAATAGTTTTACCAAAGTGAAAGACGATTATGCAAAAATATTTGCTCCTTTGCATGCGAAATACGGTGTCTATACTGTTTTAGGAAATCACGAATATTATGGGAATGATGTTGAAGAAAATATCATTTATTTACAGTCGCTTGGTATTCGTATTTTGCGAGATGAAGTGCTTAATGTAGAGGGATTGCAATTTATTGCCCGAGATGATGTGCGTCGAGACAATGTGGAAGGCCAAAGAAAAAGTTTAAAGCAATTGTATGACGAAAATGGTATATCTCTTGACGCCCCCGTCATTGTTTTAGATCATAACCCTCAAAGTATACCAGAAAGTATAGATAATAAAGCAGATGTACAGCTTTCTGCGCATACCCATGCGGGACAATTTTTTCCGTACAATGTGCTTTTGAAATCTCGACTTCCCAATGCTTATGGCTATAAAAAAATAGAAAATCTACATACTGTAGTGACTTCGGGTGTGGGGGTAGGCTTTTGGAAAATTGTGGGGCCTTGGCAAATGCCGTATAGATT
>CAYJHX010000281.1:0-3164 GCA_964369395.1 uncultured Desulfovibrionaceae bacterium | reverse complement strand
GGCAACGCCGTGTATAAAGATATACACAAGTTGTCTGCGCTTTTATTGCTGACGCCGCAGACGGTGCTTTTTCAACAGAATACTTAGGGGGCCAGACGCATACGGGTCAGTATCTCCGTCAACTTCGCCGTTTTAATGGGATTCATATAACTCAAAATTTCCCCGGCTTGCTTAGCCCGCATACTCAACAAAATCTTTGCAGCAATATGTTCGTCCAATTGTTCCATGGCAGCTCCTGCTTGGCGCGGTTTCATATTGGTATACATATTTGTCAAGTCATTCATTTTTGATGTTTCTACATCTTTGGCTTCGTTAAGCATGCCCTGTACTTTACGCTCGGCCGCTTGTAATTCTTTGAGTCTTTGCTCCATTTGCTGTTTAAGCAACAAAATTTCTTGCTCACGTCGAGCCAACTCTTGCTCTTTACGTGTAGGATCTTCTGGCGGCGTGTACGAGCCAATATTGGGCGCTGGAGGATTAGTATTAGGAACCAAGGGGTTGTAAGTAGGAATAGTATTTCCATAAGGGCCCGCAGTACCAGCGGGTTGAATTCTTTGCTCCGGAGGCGAAAAAGGCGTTGCCCCCGTTGCCCCTTGAGGAACCGCTGCCGGTGGAGGCGGAGGGTTTAAATCCGTGTCCAGCGTCGCTGCATAAGCCACTTCATCCACGCCAAGACGCGGAATGGGTAAGGAAGAAATATCTAAGGTCGTCCACCAAGACACATCTTCGGGCTTAGGCGCTTCGGCCTTAAGCGTCATGGGTTTGGGCTGTTCTTGCGTTGTTGCAGATGCAACAGGCGCGTTGCCTTGCCCTGCTTGCCCTACTTGTGTGCCTTGTCTAGTTGAATTCATAGATCTTTCTTGGACATGTTGCCCCTGCTGTGCAGTATGTGCCGTTTGACCAGATTGAGCCAAATCCCCTTGAGCGCCCTGAGACCCCATAGCCAAAACATTGACTTGAGGATAAGCCGAAGCCAAAACATTTTTTTTCTGATCGGTATACGCCTGCGCAGCACGTACTGCCGCAGAGCCTTGCGGTTCAGGCATGGCATCCGCGGGAATCATCCCCGCATACCCCTGATATTGTGGAGAAACAGTAGAAGGCCTTGCAGAAGACATGACAGGCGCAGCAACAGGGCTACCATTTTGAGCAATAGTCACTTGCCCTTGCGTTGCCAAAGCTTGTGCATGCGCCGCTGGCACATGAGCCAAACCTTGTGCTGTCTCTGTGCCAACCGCTTGACGCGTTTGCGCCTGTTGCGATGCATTTTCCTGTAAAGTTGCTGTTGCTTCTTTATCCTGAACAAGGGCAACATCTTTCAAAAGCAAATCAAGAAAATCAAGATTAGGAAAAGAATACCCCAATCCCAAAGCGACAAAAATTGCGATTTTACAGACACCTACCCCCATAAGGGCTTGGCATATTCTAGAGAGAGACCATGTTGAAGCGTAAGGTTGCTGATTCGTCATTGATTTTTCTTTCAAGTTCTTTTTCTTCGGCATAATGACGCTCCTGCTGTTTTTCTTTGAGCTTTTCCAGCACTTTTTTATCTTTAGATCGGATCAGCAACATTTCTTTACAATTATTCACGCTTTCCTGCAACTGTAACAAACGCCCGTGACTTTGCGTCAAATCTGCCTGTAAACCTTTAATAAAGCTTTCTAAAAGCCATCGTGCGCTAGCGTCCATTGTTCTATCTTTGAACATTTCCTTTTCTGTGGCGGCAATTTGCGCTTGTATGCCTGCAAAACGCTCTTCTTCTTGCTTAAGCATGGCTTGAGCCTTACCCAACTGCACCTTAGCTTCTTCTTCAAGCATAGTGCGGTAATCAAGGATTTTTTGCATGGAAAAGGTAAAAGACATATAACCATCCGTTGGTAAATTGACAATATGGATAATTTGTTGCAAATTTTAGGCCAAAGGAAGCACCATTTTCTCGTTGACCACTGTAAAAAACACCTAGGATATACACATGCAAGATGTTAAAATATATGGTATTATTGGAAACCCTCTCGGACACAGTCTAAGCCCAGCCCTACACACAGACACCTTCACACGTTTAGGCCATGCTGGCGCTTTTGCCACTTGGCCCATGCCCAAAGAAAAAGTAGCGCTCTTCCTACAGTCCATGCGCCTTCTGCGACTTGCCGGGGCGTGTGTTACCATTCCACACAAACAAGAAGTATTACCCCACCTCGACCATATTAGCCCGCTGGCCAAAAGCGTAGGTGCTGTCAATACTCTATACTGGGAAGGACAAGAACTCTGCGGAGAAAATACCGATGTCAGCGGTTTTTTGTGGCCTTTACAGGGTAAAAAAATACCCCACCGCGCCATGGTACTTGGCGCCGGAGGGGCCGCGCGAGCCATTATTGTGGCCCTAAAAACCTTACGCGCTGAAGGCATGGGCAAAATTTTTATCAGCAGCCATAATGACGAAAAAGCACGCTTATTATGCGAAGAATTTCAATGCGTTTTTGTGCCGTGGCAAGAACGCAGCAGCATCAAAGCCCCGTGGCTCATCAATACCACCCCCCTTGGCATGAAAGGTGCTGATACCATAGAGCAAAGCCCCTACCCTACTAAAGCTTTTTTACAAAATGTCAGTAAAGACGCGCTGGCCTACGATATTGTATATAACCCCCTAGAAACACGATTTCTACGCGAAGCCGCCGCCGCGGGCTGGCAAACCCAAGACGGCCTCGATATGTTTGTAGGCCAAGCCCTCGCCCAACAAAAACTCTGGCTAAACGAACATGACGAGCATGTGCATGTGCGCGCTTTGTTAGAGAAAAAATTGGCGGGATAAAGATATATTTGTGGAAGAATGTTTTTTCTGCGGAAGGAAGGAAGGAAGGAAGGGCCTTTTGCTAACGCCCAAAAGCCCCTCCTTCCCCAAAATGCGTTACATTTACAAAAACATATAAACACAAACAAGTACGCATACTTTGCACACTTTACAAAAATTATTTTCTACTAATTGGCAACTACGTTTTATGAGAAATATCAAAATGTAACGCGTTTTGAAGGGGGTCTGGGGGAAACTTTTTGGCGTTAGCAAAAGTTTCCCCCAGCTTATCCCCAAAAAACTCTTTACAAAATATAACGACTTAAATCCTTATCTTCACGCACATCCTTTAAATGTTCGCGCACATAGGCTTCAT
>CAYJHX010000280.1:0-3166 GCA_964369395.1 uncultured Desulfovibrionaceae bacterium | reverse complement strand
TCGCAAACGCAAACGCAAACGCCTTCGGCGCCCGTTGGGTGGCTGCTTCGTCGCTACGCTCCTCGCAATGACCTAGTATTACAACGAAAGTCATTGCGAGCGAAACGAAGCAATCCATGTATTTTAGTCATTTTAAGAATTATGCAGAACTCTCATATAAAGGCTTTTGGAAAAGGTTTTTCCCTCCCCCACAAAAAAAGATATTCTTTCGAAAATACATGCTTTATGTATCTCGGCTAATCACCAGCAAAGAAATATCGTCGGCGGGGGACTCTTCTTCCGTATAATTCTGAATATCTTGACGAATCTCTTCTAAAATATCTTCGGCGCGGTTGTGCGTTTTCCATGCGTGCACAAAGGTTTTGTACAGGCGTTCTTCGCCATAAAGCTCTTCATGTTCTTTTGCTGGGGGGGGCATGGCTTCGCTGGCACCGTCGGTATAGAGCAAGAGGGCTTGCCCCGGCTCTAGGATAAGTTCAAAGGTGCTGTAGCTTTGCTTGGGGTAGACATTGAGCACCAGTTCTTTGGACCATTCTAAGGGTTGAGGTAACACATCTGTGTCCTCATCTTTTTGCAAATTCGCTGTCCAAAGGGGCGGGGGGTGGCCGGCGCTGGCCCATTGAAAAAGGCCTGTTTCGGTGTTGAACGTGGCTACGAGCATGGTGACAAACATGGCGGTGGAATCGACACGCAAGAGGGCTTCGTTGAGACGCTCTAGGGTAGAGGCGGGGCTTTCGTCCACAAGGAAAGAGCGCGCCAGAGAGACAGCGCGGCTCATGATGAGGGCGGCGGGAATACCCTTGCCGCAAACATCGCCTATCATAAAATACATTTGTGAAGGGTTGTGTGGGTGTACAAAACAAGTATACAAATCGCCGCAGACTTCGCGGGCCATATCAATGCCGGCGGCCACCTGTATGCCCGCTACTTGCGGCAAGGTGTGGGGCAACATAGATTCTTGGGTGCTGCGGGCAATATCTAATTCGGTTTCAAGGCGTTGTTGTTTGGTCGCATTTTGGATGAGATTTCT
This sequence comes from uncultured Desulfovibrionaceae bacterium, assembly GCA_964369395.1. Classification (GTDB taxonomy): domain Bacteria; phylum Desulfobacterota; class Desulfovibrionia; order Desulfovibrionales; family Desulfovibrionaceae; genus CAYJAD01. The sequence continues at coordinate 2,136 of CAYJHX010000280.1, read as the reverse complement.
AAAGGAAGTGCGCAAGGTTACACGCACACGGTCAAAGGCTTTGAGCATATTGTCAATTTCGTCGGAAAAATTGGCTTTGGGAAAAGGGCTGTCGGTGTCGCCTTGACTCAATTTTTTGATGGCAATATTTAAAATACTGAGAGGCTGTAAGGTGCGCGAAGTTACAAACCATGTGAGCAAAGCAATGCTTAAAGGGCCGAGTAAAGCCATGAGGATAAAACTTTGCGGAAAAGGCAATGGAGCATTGCCTAGCTCATGACTATCCACCAACATGGCTAAATACCAACCGGGAAAGGTCATGGGATGATAAATGAGGGAGGTGGGCCCTTGCCACGCGACATGCCATGGTAGTATTTTTGTTTTTAAATAGGCTTGCAACTGTACAATGCCTTTTTCCCCTGCGAAAATCTCTTTTTCTAACGTGGCTAAAGCGGGAAGGCGAGATGCCTTGGCATCTTCTTGCAAACTTTGCGGCCCTTTTTGCATGGAATGCCCCGGAGGATAGATGATATATTGCCCTGTACCGTTTTCTGTTTTGGCAAAAAAAATAGGAGCGGCATGGGTAAAGCCAGAAAGCTGTTTGAGGGTTTTGGTAATCCAGGGCATGGTAACGACAACGCCTATCCACGCATCTTTGGAGGCATTACTGACATTTTTTTGCTGGTGGGGGGGAAGGGGGCCTGTTGTGAACAGGGGTAACGTTACGCTGTAGAGTATGGCAGCGTTGGGGTCAAAGGTGAGGGTATTATCTTCCCAAGTGTCTTGCAGTGTTTTATTGGGATTGAGGTCTTGCACCACATCCTTGGCTAGAGCCTTGGTCATGGCGGTAAGGTAGCCTTTTTGTTGTTGTAGGGGGAGTAAGAGCGGCTGCCATGTGCCTGTATGTGTTAGGGAGGCCATGTAGGTATTATTTTTTTCTACGAGGTATTTATGCGCAATAAGGCCTTTTTCTATGCCAAAAAACCATGTGGCATCTCCCGTACCGGCCAAAATTCCCACCACAGGAATTTCCGCCGCAAGGCTTGCAATGTGAGGGCTGTCTAAAAGAAATTGATATAATCCACTGGCATTGTGAGCAAAAAGCTTGGTGGTTTTTTGAGGGGCTTCCGTGTCGGAAGACAAAGGCAGGTTTTGGGCCAAAACATCTACATGCTTTTGCACTCTTTGCATGAAGGTGGAGCTGATGACGGCTTGCGTGTGCAAGGCTTGCATGCCTAAGGTGGTGGCATTATCGTGCAATACTTTTTGAGTGCCAAAATAGAAAAGCCCTATGCCACACCAAATAAGAATGCAGGCATAGAGGGTAAAAAAAACTGTTTGCCGAAAGGCAAGATTATCGCGCCACGCATGGCGAAAGTGTGTGCCTAAAGAATGATGTAAGGGGGCGCTGTGCTGCTCTTCGTCGTAGGGCTGTGTTGTATTGCTTTCGCCATCGGAAGAATAGGTAAAGGAAAACTGATTACCATTGTTGCGCTCATAAGTATTATTGGTGGTGAGTAAACGCACAAGAGAAAGTCCGCGTCGTCCCACAAGGGTGTTTTGAATGGTATCTACGGGGATATCATTTTCTCGTAAGGGGTTGAAAGGGGTGCCATTATCCCACAAGATAACGCGAAATTCTATTTTTTCGGCATCTGCTGAAGGGTGTATGCGCAGACGGACCTTGGTATTTTGCTCGGCAGGGGTGGCGTGCATGCAGATATTCGTGAGCAACTCTTCCAAAATAAGGCGCAAAGACAGCTTGTCGTCATAAGAGGCCCCTTGCTGCGCTGCCCATTCTTGCACCAAAGTCAAAATTCCTTCTACTGTATGCATATCAGCATTGAAGGTAAGGTCAAGTTTTTGGGGGCTTTCTAAAGCCTTCGCAGAAAGTTGTGACATGGCATGCTCCAAGGAAAAACATATACTAGATTGTCACAAACAGCAATGAGCGGCTTCTTGCCGGCATGCCTTTTCTGTGCCTTGACATGCCCATTTTTTGGGCATATGAAAAAAAAGTATATCGTTTTCTATGCGCATGTATCTCATGAGGAAAAACTGACTTAATCAGTATTTCCATAAAATAATTGCGTAAAGGTTCCATAACAGAGGAGGCCCCATGACCGGACAAGATTTGTATCAACGGTTGACGGAAAT
>CAYJHX010000279.1:0-3169 GCA_964369395.1 uncultured Desulfovibrionaceae bacterium | reverse complement strand
CAAAGCTTGTGTTACATTTTGATGTTTTTTGTGTTTTACTTTTTTGTTTCATTGACTTTTTTTCGGAACGTGATTAGTTCTTCTAGGAAAACATTTTGTGTTTTCAGTGAGGTAAGGATATGCAAGTGTATGTAGCACATACTTTTGAGTTAGATGATGCTGCTTTGGCTGTAAAAGAAATTTTGCAAGGTCTTCCTGCTGGAATTTTAGAAGAAGCACAAAATAAACACGCTGTGGGCATAGTTTCCACCCATGCCGACGCCTTGTCTGCCGGAATTATGCAGGCTTTTCATGAAATAATGCCCTTTGATGTGGTGGGCATGAGTACTTTTGGTTCTGCTGGGGCGGGTGAGGCAGATTTGGCCTTGCTTACTTTTACACTTTTTATCAGTCAAGAAGTGCGCTTTGCCACGGCCATGACGGAAGTATTAGATTTAGAAGATGCAGTACATGGCAACTTTCAACAAGCCTTAGAAAAAGCCTACACTACCATTGAAGAAAAGCTTGGAGAAAAACCTTGCTTGCTTATTACTTACGCGCCTTTTTCTCCGGAAGTAACGGGGCAAAGTATCACCACCTATCTGACAAAAATTTCTCAAGGCGTTCCCTTATTTGGCGCTCTGGCCAGTGATGAAACAGCCCATTGTAGCAATAGCTATGTTATGCATAATGCAGAATATGCCAAGGATCGATTGGTATTGCTTGCCATGGCTGGGCCCATTACCCCACATTTTTACATTGCTTCTCTTGTGCCTGATAGTCTGCGAAATAAGACAAGCCTTATTACTGCTGCCGAGGAAAATACCGTTTATACCATTAATGATATGCCTGTGATGGACTACGTGTATGGTTTAGGGTTTTCTGCCAATGCTTGGCTAGAGGCGGGGACGGTGATTCCGTTCTTAGTGGACTATAAAGATGGGTCCCCCTTGGTGGCGCGAGAGCTTTTTGGAGTTTCAGCAGAAAAGCACGCTATTTTTGGCGGAGAAATGCCCATTGGGGCTCAAATTTACCTGGCCATGCAAAGTTCAGAGGGCATTTTGCAATCTGCAGAAAGTGTTGTGGAAAAAATTTGTGCTCACAGTGATTCTGCCTGTGCCGCTCTTGTGGTTAATTGTGTAGGTCGTTCTTTGATTTTAGGGGGTAATCCTCTAGCAGAGGCACATAAAAGCATAGAAAAGCTTGAAGGGCGTTTGCCTTATCATCATATCTATGCGCGGGGTGAAATTTGCCCTGTGTATTTACCAAACGGACAAAGTCAAAATCGTTTTCATAACTTTTCCTTTGTTGTCTGTGTGTTAGAAAAAAAGTAATACGGGTTTTGAGTAATGCATGATGAATTAGAACGCTTACGTAAAGAAAATAAACGCTTAGAACGTCAAAACTCTTCTTACGTAACTATGCTCGAGCGCACTCGCGTGGTGGCTGAATCACAAAGAAATGTTTCTGCTGCCTTGCTTGCCAGTAAAGAAAAACAAGAAAAATACTTACAGCTTATTTTAACCTATGCTCCTGAAGTTATTCTGATCTTTGATTGTGATGCTAAGCTTGTGTATTGTACGCATAAATTTTTAGAAATGGTGCGCGTGCAACATATGGTGACTTTGGAAGGCAAGGAGTATACAGAAATTTTTGCCTTGCTTCTTGGCGAAGACAACGACAGCAAATTTAATGCGCTTTTTGTGCAATCTTTAAAAAATGGTGTGGCCATTAATTTTAAGAAAAGCATAGAATTTCAAGGGGAAACCATACATTATTCGGTGAATTTTTCTCCTTTGCGTAATGAGGACGACCAGTGCGTAGGGACCATGGCTGCTTTTTATGATATGTCTGATATTACGCGTACTAAAGAAGAAGCCGAAAGAGCCAATATGGCTAAATCGAACTTTCTTGCCAATATGAGCCATGAAATTCGCACACCCATGAATGCCATCATTGGCATGACCAGCATTGGCGTGGACGCTACCTCTTTGGAACGCAAAAACTATTGTTTTGAGCGCATTGGCGAAGCTTCTACCCATTTACTGGGTGTTATTAACGATATTTTGGATATGTCCAAGATTGAGGCCAATAAATTTGAACTGTCGTTAACAGAATTTGATCTAGAAAGCATGCTCATGCGTGTGGTCAACGTGGTCAACTTTACTGTAGAAAGTAAACGCCAAAATTTTATCGTCAATATTGGCAATCTTATTCCTTGGCACATTATTTCTGATGAGCAGCGCCTTGCTCAAGTCATTACCAATTTCCTTTCCAATGCAGTAAAATTTACTCCCGAAAATGGAAATATTACGCTTTCTGCCTCGTGCGCCAATGTTTCTGAGCGGCATTGTCGTATTGAAGTCTCTGTGACGGATACAGGCATTGGCATGACAGAAGAGCAGAAAGACCGTATGTTCCAACCCTTTATGCAGGCCGACAGTACCATTACGCGTAAATTTGGTGGCACAGGCCTTGGCCTTGTCATATCCAAACGTATTGTGAACTTGCTTGGCGGTGATATCACGGTAAACACCAAAATCAATGAAGGCACCACGTTTTCTTTTAGCATTCAAGTAGAGAAGGGCAGTGCCATTCATAAAGAAATATTGCAAAAAAATGCACAGCAAATTCGTGTGCTGGTGGTAGATTCTGTACCCGGCGCTCGAGCTTCTTTGGGGCATATGGTGCAAAATTTGGGTATGCAATGCGATATGGTGGGCACAGGGGCCGATGTGCTAAGTTTGATAGCCAAGCACAGAGACAAGCCTTATCAGATTATGTTTGTTGATGATAATTTACCAGATACCACAACAGCGCATCTTGTGAATGAGGTAGCTCGACTTGTAGACTTGCCAGCCATTGTCGGCATTATTCCTTCTAAAGAACATACCGTCACAGCCAAGGAGAAAGTTCCTTACTTGGCAAGCACCCTCGTTAAACCCATTTTTCCTTCACGCTTGGTGGATTGCATTAATACTTGTCTTGGTTCTATGCAAAGCATACATGCGCAAAGTCTTCAGACGAAGGTGGATTATACCGACCGCTTTGTAGGCTTTAAAATGTTGCTTGTGGAAGATGTAGAAATCAATAGAGAAATTGCCATTACTATTTTGCAGTATACAGGTATTGAAATTGATTGCGCCGAAGACGGGATTATGGCTTGCGAAATGATGCAAAAGCATGCCGA
>CAYJHX010000278.1:0-3188 GCA_964369395.1 uncultured Desulfovibrionaceae bacterium | reverse complement strand
CAAAAAATGGAGCTGTAACTCAAAGATATAATACCTCTGTCAATGTCAACTATCTAAGATTAATATGGAAATTTCCGTCTCCGCCAGCGCTTAAATGGTCAAACCAGACGCGGCGTTGATTTTTTCCTGTAATCCTGCCTTGTCCGCGTATAAGCATTTGTGCGTCTCTGACCCAATATTTGCGGTCATTTTTGTCATTATAGGATCCGCCCCAAAAATATTTCTTGTTGTTTGTACGTCCGTAGAAATAGAGAGCGCTGTTGTTTGTATCTATAGAAAGTTTTTGAGATTCGCCAGCCTTTACAACAACCCATCCTAAAGTGACCCAATCGTTATATTCATAGTCATGATAACGTAAGGCCAAGTTAATGGTGTACTGAGAATTGTTTTTGATGAAAAGGATTTTTTTGGCAAAGGCTGTGTTTGCAGTGGTGAAGAAAATACCGAGTACAAAAGTCCAGATGAGCAATTTTTTCATGAAGCCTCCATCTTTACAAGGTTATTATACATTACTTGCTGTTGACGTTGTGTATGGTATTTTGCTGGTGAATGGTATTGAGGCTTATTTTGTGATTCAGAGATATTGTAAAGCATCTTGGTCACAAGAAATTTTTTTTTGCCTCTCGTCTTTATTCGCCACCTTTGGCTAAAATAAGCTGCACTTCGTCCACGGTAAGGCCGGCATTTTTGGCAATTTGCTTTGCACTCACACCGCGTTTGTGCTGGTTAAGAATAAGTTCGCGTAAAAATTGTGGAGAACGGCTGATACCTTCTGCTTGAGAGATAAGCTTGCGTAGGACTTCAGCCCTTTCTTCCATACGTTGATCAAGAGTGCGCAATTCTGCTTGACGTTGGGCAAAGGTGGCTACAAGTTCGCGTTCTAGTTCGGCATTGTGTTGTAGGCGCGCGAGAAGAATTTCTTGATTAGCCTGCAAATTTTGCATCAAATTTTCAGAGCGTCGCAAGCGTAAAAAGAAAAAAAGTATGGCAATAAGCAAAATAAGCTCTATGCCGGTAAATAAGAGTACTGCCCACAATGATAACATGTATTTTCCATTTAGTTTTGAGTAAAGCCTGTTGATATGAAAAAAAGGCACAGAAACCTTGATTCGCAGTGACGAGATAGATGCATTTTTGCGAATACTTTTAAGAAGCTCTCGCATACATCTATGAGTGCGAGTATGCGAGAGCTTTCATTAAATTTTCATGTTGATGAGATTACCCACCAAGGGGTCAGACGAAATGGTTACCATATCTTCTTCGTCTTGGGGCGTGCGAGAACGTTCTTCTTGAGAAAAATTGTTTTGCTTTTCGCGCTCTGCATGATCCTCATCGGTAATTTTGGTTTCAGTGCTTGATTCTAGCGCTTGCACTTGATCTTGTTCTAGTTTGGCCATTTCTTGTGCCATAGCACGCGACATGGCAAGGCTTGCTTCTGGGCCGGTGGCTGCGTCGCTGGCCGCACGCGAAGCGTAGTTCATTTGTGCGTAAAGTACTCCTACTGTGGGGTTCACTTGCATGGCGCGCCTCCTTTGTCTTTTGAAAGACTGCACGTCATTAAAATAAAAGCTGTACGGTGTAGGCTTACAGCATCCTCAAATATAGGGGCTTATTTTCCAATATAGCCTTCAAAAAGCATATCGTCTATTTCTCCATTGACAAGATAGCCTTTGAAAATGGAAGTTAAATCTTTTTTAATTGTGGGCACGTTGGTGTAATCAATAAGGAAATGATAGGGCTTATTGATAAGGTAATAATATACCGCATCACGCAACAGTACCATTTTATTTTGGGCTTCTAAACGCAATTGCTCATTTTTGGTAACAATGGCAAATTTGGCAACAAGAAATACCGTGCCCCCTTTGCCGTCGGGTAAAGGCACCCAATAAGGCTCGAAGGAAACAATATGGTCATCAGGAGCAGGTGGTGCAGTAGGAGCTTTGGGCACCCGAATGATTTCGGGCTCCACAGGCGGCGGCGGCGGTTCTCTGAGGCCAAACCACCAAAAAGCGGCACCACCAACGGCTAGCAATACCACGACGAGAATGATAATGAGCTTGAGTTTGCTTTTAGGCTTCTCTGCTTGCTCATCGTCTTTGACTTCTTCAAGGCTACTGTCTTTGATAGCAGGGGCTGTATCTTCTTCTTTAGTATGCTCCGTCTCGTCCTCAAGAAAGTCAGCACCCTCAAGGTCAAGAGCCACCTTTTCTTCAGCGGCTTCTTGAACCTCAATTTCTAGCTCATTGCTATCAAGGCGTGTCTTTTCATCGACGTTGGACATACTATCCTCGTATTGTATGCAAGCATCTTAGGTCGTGTTGTCAAATACGTATTTTTGTTTGTATCTGTACCCAATTGTAAACATTTTTTCGGTCAAATACAAAAAGTATACTCCCTCAAAATGTGTATATTTTTGTGATAGAATACAAAAACACGTAATTTGACAACATTATCTCCATTTTCTTTATAAGAACACTCTACAAGAGTTACAAGACGCTGTGCTTCAAACGTTACCCCTAAAGGCGCCATACGGCGCTGCTATTTTGGCCGCAGCCTAAGGGAAGATTTTGTCTATTTTTTGCTTTAACGTGTCGGCTGTAAAAGGTTTTACAATATAGTTAGATACTTTTGCTTGCACAGCTTCTAAAATATTTTCTTGCTGTGCTTCTGCAGTTACCATGAGAAAAGGCGTATCGGCCAATTTTTCATCGGCGCGTACTTTGCGCAACAATTCAATACCAGTCATCTGGGGCATGTTCCAGTCAGAAACGATAAAATCAATTTTTTCGCGTTGTAAGACTTCCCAAGCTGTCGTACCGTCATCGGCCTCAACAACATTGTTAAAACCAAGTTGACGCAATACGTTGCGCACAATACGGCGCATGGTAGAAAAGTCGTCAACAATAAGTACTCGCATCTCTGGATTGTATGGCATAGCTTCCCTCTTTTTAAAAAAGTTTACGAAAATTACTTTTTTTCATAATACTTAGTAAATTCTTGCCGCAGACGTTTTAGGGCCTGCGAATGCAATTGAGATACGCGACCTTCAGTTATTTCCATAACTTCAGCAACTTCGCGCATATTCAATTCATCGTGGTAGTAAAGTGATAATACCAGTTTCTCACGTGGTGTCAATGTGTTAATAAGTGGTATGAGGCGTTCGAGCAGTTCTTTTTCTGCAGTAATGG
>CAYJHX010000277.1:0-3199 GCA_964369395.1 uncultured Desulfovibrionaceae bacterium | reverse complement strand
AGCCGACTATACAATGCTAATAAGAGGCAAAACAATAGGATCCCTATCCACCACGCGGCGGAAAAAGCGCCGTAGCGAAGAACGAATGCTATCGTGCAAGCCTTCTATATTTTTACTTTTATTTCCAGAGCCTTCTTCTAGAACATCCAATACCAAACACTGGGCATCTTCTAAAAGGTGGCGCAGTTGCATTTCAAATACAAAACCCTTAGAGCGAATTTCCGGCCCGTGCAACACTTTGCCTGTGTCGGCATCAAGCACGAGCACCACAAACACAATACCATCGCCGCCCAAAATTTGACGTTCGCGCAAGACAGCATGCCCCACATCGCCCACGCCCTTGCCGTCCACCAAGGTGCGATCGGCGGCAATGCGCTTTTCTCGTTGTATTCCCTCTGGTAACAAGGTCAGCGGATCACCGTCTTCTAAAATTATGGTAGCATCGCTGGCCACGCCACATTCTTGAGCTAAACGACAGTGCTTGACCAAATGGCGGTATTCTCCGTGTATAGGCACAAAATACTGCGGACGCGTGGCCTTAAGCATATCTTCCAGCTCATCCCTATGGGCATGGCCAGAAGCATGAATAGCGCGTACATTTTCGTAATACACCTCAGCGCCCAAACGATACATTTCGTTAATAAGCGCCGAAATGATACGTTGATTGCCGGGAATCATGCGCGAAGACATAATCACCGTGTCGCCCTTATGCACAGAAAGTTGCCTATGTCCCCCCATGACCATACGTGAAAGAGCCGATAAGGGCTCGCCTTGAGCTCCCGTCACCAAAAGAATCGTTTTTTCCGCCGCCACTTCCGGTACGCCATTATGGGCATTATAAAAAGAAGGAGGCATGCGAATAAAACCTAAATCTTTCGCTTTTTCAATGTTATTTGCTAAAGATTTTCCGCTGATAACTACGGTGCGCTCTGTGGCGCGGGCTATATCAAATACTTCTTGGATACGATGGATGTGACTAGAAAAAAGCGTCACAATAACGCGCCCGGGAGCATCTTGCATAATAGCATGTAAACTTTCTTTGACTTTACGCTCCGGAAGCGTACGTCCGGCACGCTCCACATTGGTAGAGTCAGAAAGTAAGAGGCGCACGCCCTCTTTTCCGGCAAAATCGTCAAAAAGACGCATGTCAGTGCCACTGCCTTCTAAAGGGTCTGGGTCAATTTTAAAATCGCCCGTATGCAACACCTTACCTACAGGCGTTTGCACAGCTAAAGCAAAGCCCTCGGGAATGGAGTGACACACCGGAAAGAAACGAAAAGAAAAGTCGCCAATTTCCAATGCAGGTTTTGGGTCTTGCCCCCAAATATCCCCTTGTACAACTTTCAATTGTACCCAGTCTAGCAAACCACGCTCGCGGAGTTTGTGCTCTACCAAAGCCAAGGTAAAGGCCGAACCGTAAATGGAAATGCCTCGCACCAAGGGCACGAGCCAAGGCAAAGCGCCAATATGGTCTTCATGTCCATGGGTAAGCACAATACCGAGCACTTTTTCGCGTATAGAGTGGATATGCTCAAAAGAAGGAATAATAACATCTACACCTAAATGAGAGTCGTCGGGAAACATAAGCCCACAATCAACCATGACAATGCCTTGCGGGCCTTCCCATAATTGACAATTAAGGCCTATTTCTCCCATGCCGCCCAATGGTGTGATAGTCGTAAATGATTCTTGCATAATTATCGTGGCGTTATTTGTATCTGTATCTTGACAAAAAAATACAGGCGCAAGCTCTTTGCGCTGGGTGAATAAAGTTCCGCATACATAAAGGTGATAAAAAAAGAAATAACGCGCTTCCTTAGCACAAGGTATACACGCTAAGGCGCATGCTGGCAATGTTTTCCTTTTCTCTTTGCTCACAAAATCTTGACCTCGCATACAAACAATGGCAGACTTTCTCTTCATTTTTGAGAAAGTCCTCCTTTGATAGTATTGAGGCGCTTTTTCTATACGCAAGGAGTTTTGCCATCATGATATTCAATATGCAAAAAGAGACCATGCCTCGGGAAGAAATTGAGGCCCTACAACTACGCCGTCTTCAAGACCTGTGCCGACGCCTGTATGCCAATGTCCCCTTTTACCGCAAACGCTTTGATGAAATAGGCATTACTCCAGCAGATGTAACTTCTTTGCGCGATGTGGCTTCTCTGCCCTTTACCGAAAAACAAGATATGCGCAATCACTACCCCTACGGTCTTTTTGCTGTGCCACGAGAAAATATTGTGCGTATTCACGCCTCTAGCGGCACCACTGGCAAAGCCACCGTGGTAGGTTATACCCAACGCGATTTAGAAAACTGGGCCGAAATGGCTGCCCGTAGCCTTGGTTGCACCGGCGCCGATGCCAAAGATTTTGTCCATGTGGCGTATGGCTATGGTCTTTTTACTGGCGGCCTTGGCTTACACTACGGGGCAGAACGTCTTGGAGCTACTGTTATTCCTGCTTCCGGTGGGGCCACCAAAAGGCAAGTGCACCTTTTACGCGATTTTGAAGCTACGGTATTGTGTAGTACCCCCTCTTACGCCTTGTACCTGTGCGAAACGGCCGAAGAGCTGGGCGTAGATTTTCGTAAAATGCCCTTGCGTATTGGCGTTTTTGGCGCTGAGCCCTGGAGCGAAACCATGCGCCATGCTATAGAACAAAAAATGGGCATTGACGCCCTTAATATTTACGGCCTTTCCGAAATTATGGGCCCCGGCGTGGCCATGGAATGCGTAGAAGCCAAATGCGGCATGCATATTTTTGAAGACCACTTCTTGCCGGAAATCATTGACCCCATTACCGGCGAAAATCTTCCCGAAGGTCAGGTGGGTGAACTGGTTATCACTACTCTTACCAAAGAAGGTATACCGCTCTTGCGTTATCGCACCCGCGATTTAACCAGCTTAAATTATACGCCTTGCCGTTGTGGGCGCACCCATGCACGCCTTACTCGCATCAATGGACGTAGCGATGATATGCTCATCATCCGTGGTGTCAACGTCTTCCCGCAACAAATCGAAAGCATTCTGTTAGAAAGCGAAGGTATCGCCCCGCACTATCAAATCCACGTTAGCCGTGAAAATAACTTGGATAACGTAGAGGTGCGTGTAGAAATCGCTGAGCGCAACTTTGCCGACGAAATTCGTAAATTGCAAAAGACTGAAAGCAAAATCCAAAGCACCATTAAAGAATTCTTGGG
>CAYJHX010000276.1:0-3199 GCA_964369395.1 uncultured Desulfovibrionaceae bacterium | reverse complement strand
CGTAAAGCATAGACCAATTCGTCTTGAATTTTAGCGGTATTAGCTGTTTTTCCGCACACACCTGCCTTTTCACAAGCTGTTTCCTTAGCCCTTTGTTCACATTGATTACAATACATATATAACTCCTTATTTATTCTTATTTTGACACGATTTAAAGAAAAAATGTAGTATCCTTCTCTACAATGGCTGAATAAACAAAAAAAAACATAATTTCAGTGACCCACATCACATATGAAAATTATTCCTGTAGCTTTTTGTGACACCAATCACAGCATTTTGTTTGTATATAGGCTATAGTAGCGCAAAGCCTCATATATTATGGATGATGATATATGGGGCATAAGGAGTAAAGATTATACAAAAGGAGGAAAGATGAAGCATGTTAATCGTTTAACATTTTCAATTTTATTGGTGGGTGTTGTTATCGGTGTTGGTGCATTAGCCGCTTCGCAGTATGTTATTGAGCGTACCAACGAGCGAGCCTTCTGCGCTTCTTGCCATGTGATGCTTCCTGCATCTGTATCCAACAAGACTTCTCTTCATGCGAATTTAGCCTGCAATGATTGCCATTTGCCTCACGATTCGGTGGTAAATTATCTTTTAACCAAGGCAAAACTTGGTGCCACAGATATTTATCTTAATGCTACAGGCAACTATGACTTTCCCATCATGTCCACGTCAGACATGAAAACTATTGTCAATGACAATTGTATTCGCTGCCACACAATGACCAATAAAAATGTGGCTGTGATGATGGCTAAGGATTCTTGTGTCTCTTGTCACCGCAATGTACCGCATCAGAGAATGAAACCTATAGATGTAAGGATGGTAAGCTATGAATAAAATGACGTATCTTATGTTTTGTGCTTTAACGCTGTTTCCCCTATCCCTCATGGGTTGTGATGACAGTAAGGTGGAAACAAAACTTTCAACGCCAGTATATAAAACAGGACTTGGAGAAAAAGAGTATAAACTTGACCCTTTTTTGAAAATTTTCCCAGAACACGCCGCTTCTTACAAAAGAAATAATGAATCTGAGATAATGACCGAATATAAGGGGTCCATTAACTATAGAAAAAATGACAATGTAAACCCCTTGCGTAAGGGCTTCAAACACGCACAGCCTTATTTGAAAAACCTTTGGCTAGGATATCCCTTTATGTATGAGTATAACGAAGCTCGTGGACATACTCTTGCCATTCATGACTTTTTAGACATAGACCGTATCAATAGATTTCAAGAAAAAGGCGGTTTACCAGCCACCTGTTGGAATTGTAAGACACCGCAAATGGTGCCATTATTGGAAAAATATGGGGATAAATTTTGGGCTATGGATGTTAACGATTTTCGCACTAAAATTGACCCTGAACAAGACACTATAGGCTGTGCCAACTGCCACAATTCAGAAACCATGGAGCTACAACTCTATAGTGCGCCCTTAAAAGATTGGCTGGTTAGAAGTGGCAAAGATATAACAAAAATTTCTCGCAATGAAATGCGCAGCCTTGTATGTGCGCAATGCCATGTGGAATATTATTTTACAGACCCCGGTCAAGGCATTTCCAAAAAACCTGTATTCCCTTGGGATAACGGCTTTAGCCCTGAAGCCATGTATGAATATTATAAAGGGCACGGCGATGGAAAAAGAGCTGGGTTTGAAGGGCAATTTGCTGATTGGACACATCCTGCTTCCAACACGCCCATGATTAAAGTGCAGCATCCCGAATACGAAACATGGATTGACGGCCCTCACGGTGCCGCCAATGTTTCTTGTGCCGATTGCCATATGCCCTATGTGAAGGGTGCTGATAAACAAAAAATGTCCTCACATTGGTGGACAAGTCCCTTGAAAGACCCTGAAATGCGTGCTTGTAGGCAATGCCATTCTGATAAGAGCCCTGAGTACTTGCGCGAGCGTGTAGTATACACACAGAAAAAAACCTATGACCAATTACTCATAGCCCAAGAATACTCTGTAAAAGCTCACGAAGCTGTGCGCCTTGCAGACCTTTCCACAACCAAAAGCCCTGAATTTGACGCTTTAATGATAGAAGCACGTCAAAATATCCGTAAAGGGCAATTGTTCTGGGATTATGTTTCTGCAGAAAATAGTGTAGGTTTCCATAACCCTGCAAAAGCGTTAGATACTTTGGCTACATCCATTGTTTCTAGTCAAAAAGCCATTGACTTAGCCATGAAGGCTTCAGAATTCAGCATTGCGCCAGAGCTTTCACAAGATGTTAAAACTCTTGTGCCGCCTATTTTGGAAATGTCCAGAAAGTTGCAACAAGACCCTGAATACTTAAAATCTCATAAGTGGCTTAACATCTTAAAACCTCTACCAGAAGCAGAACTTATGTGGGAAGGGGATAAGAAAATCCGTTAAGATTTATTAGAACGCTATTCATTTATAAAAAATCAGCTCCGTAAAAAGGGCTGATTTTTTTGTTCTTGTGACACAGGTCACAGCAAAAGAGACAAAAGCCTTTACAGTTGAAGGTAAATAGCTTCCAAGGGGTTTTCACATGATTATATCTCCTTCGCAGATGTTGCATGTAGCTTTATTTCAAAATTTGCCATCATGTATGATAGACAACATTGTTACCCATGCGCAAGAAAAACAATTTTCCATGCACGAGGCTCTTTTTACAGAAGCAGAACACGCTCTTGGACTCCATGTTATTTTGCAAGGTGCGGTGAAACTGGTTCGTATGACTTCTCATGGGCGAGAGCTTGTACTCTTTATTGCAAAGACAGGACAAACTGTAGGAGAAGGTGCTGTTTTTCAGCATGGAACACATACCTTCACAGCTTTGGCTATGGAAGAAACAACAAGTCTTTTTTTGTCACAAAAACTTTGCTTTGAACTCATACATGCATCTTCTGAATTCGCTTTACGAATACTTTCCATTTTTTCATTACGACAAAATATGTTTGTGCAGAAATTTGCCGCCCAAGGAGAACGCAATGCCACAAGAAAGGTTGCTAGCTATATTCTGCATAAATATTTCATGGAAGGCGCAGACACGCAAAATCTTTTTCATCTCTCAAGAGAAGACATGGCTAATCTATTGGGTCTTGCCAGAGAAACTCTTTCTCGCCAACTGTCTCAACTTATAGAGTGTGGTGCTATTAGCGTTGAAGGTCGCTGTATACGTATAAAAAATGAGCACATTCTTCGTAGCAAAGCTACAGGAGA
>CAYJHX010000275.1:598-3209 GCA_964369395.1 uncultured Desulfovibrionaceae bacterium | reverse complement strand
AATATACCGATGTATTATTAGCCAAGCATAAATTTTTTTGTTAATAAATCACCTTGGCCAACAGCACTTTGTGCGAAGCTTTAGGCTTAGGCAATAACGCCCATGAAATGGTACTTCACGACACGCCAAGGAGAGCGCTTATGAAATTACAGATGAAGCTTTTACTGCCCATCACCGCCCTTTTGATTTTACTCTTGGGAATAAGCGGCTACATGAGTTACTCAGATGCAGAACGTAATTTGCGCGATGGCATCATTAAGACCTTCAAAAGAGAAGGGCAAGCTATGGTAGAAGGCCTAGAAAACATTATCAACAGTTCCATACACGAACTAGACCTTATGTCCACACGGCCCGACATAGAAAACTTCTTTGCGGGCGACCTAAGCGACCCTGCCCATATTGAAAAAGGCAACGCCGCTTTGCGAGCCATCATCGCACGCAATACTGTATTTACACGCATGTCCATTCTGAGCTTGGAAGGGCGTACCGTGGCAGCTTCTGACCCAAAAACGGATACTTTAGGAAAAAACCTTTCCAATCGTATCTACTTTACAGAAGCAGCCGCAGGAAAACAATATGCCTCTTCTATTTTCTTGAGCGGTGCCACGAAACAGCCTGTTTTTTTGGCCACTGTGCCCATTACCAAAGAGGGTAAAGTTGTAGGCGTTTTACGCGCCGCCTTTGATATGACATCTTTTGAAAAATTGCTCCAAGGCTTAGCGGCCCACTTACCGCCGGGTGGCGATGCCTATATTTTAAATGAGGACGGCCTCATTGCAGTAACAAACAATCCGCAATGGCTTTTCAACGATAGACTTTCCCCCATACCTACCTTTAAGCAATGGGTAAATAGCAAAAATGAAGGTCTTGATGAGATTATTACCGATGCTGGCGATTTGGCCATGTTCTACCACGCACCTGCCTTTGACGGCAAATTTATGCCTGTAGTGCGCGCCATTAAAAGCGAAGCCTTTGCTTCCCTTGATGAAATGTTTTTACAAAGCATCTCCATTGTTATTGTGGGTATCCTCTTAGGAGCCATTGTTGTCTTTGTTATTCTCATTCCTGTAGTGCGCGCCCTCAAGCAAGGGGTAGATTTTGCTACTGAAATTTCCCAAGGAAACCTCAGCGGAAAACTTAACGTACATCGCAAAGACGAAATTGGCGACTTGGCCAATGCCTTGCGCACTATCCCCAAATCGCTCAATGAAATCATTGATGAATATGGAGAGCTTGGAACAAAAATTCGCAATGGCTATCTTGATTCCTATGGAAATGTACAAAAGTTTGATGGAGACTTTTCCACACTAATTAGAGGAACCAATGGCATTCTCGATAGCTTTAAAGCTTTACTAGAAAACATCAACTCACCTGTATTTGTTTTAGATAAAAATTTAAAGGCCACCTATGCCAATGCAGTAACGCGCTCTCTTGTAGGTGAAGACTATCAAGGTAAAGATTGCAAAACGCTCTTTAATAATGAAGATGATGGCACTTCGCAAGATGCTGTTCTCATTGCGCATAGAACCAAAAAAACCGCTGGCAACGAAACAGTTACGCGCCCTCAAGGACGACATATTGACGTCACCTACAGCGCCATTCCTATGCTTAATGATAAGGGCGAGTTAAATTCTATACTTATTTTAGTAACAGATGTAACAAATATTAAGAAAACTCAACACACTATCATGCAAGTGGCCGCCGATGTGACAGAAATTGCCGATAGAGTAGCTACTGCCTCTGAACAGCTCTCTGCACAAGTAGAGCACGTAACCGACGGGTGTAATTCTCAGCGCGATCGCACAGCATCTGCTGCCGCCGCCATTGAAGAAATGAATGCCACCGTTTTAGAAGTGGCCAACAATGCCGAACAAGCCCGCGTTCAAGCAGGAGAAACTCAAGAAAAAGCCGGCGAGGGCACCCAACTTGTCTCTAAAGTGGTGCGCGCCATGGGCGACGTCAATGAAGTGTCTTTACAGCTTTCTCAAGACATTAAAGCCCTCGGCGATCAAGTGCAATCCATCGGTTCTGTCATGGGCGTTATTTCCGATATTGCCGATCAAACCAACCTGCTGGCCCTCAACGCCGCCATCGAAGCCGCACGAGCCGGCGATGCCGGTAGAGGCTTTGCTGTGGTAGCCGACGAAGTACGCAAATTGGCCGAAAAAACCATGAGCGCCACCAGCGAAGTGGGCACCAGCATCACTGGTATTCAACGCTCCACCGCCGCCAATATCGCCCAATTTGAAAAGGCTGTAAAAATCATCAGCGATGCTACAGAGTTAAGCAACACCTCCGGCATAGCCCTAGAAGAAATTCAAGAACTAGCCGAACACAATGCCTCCTTAATCACCGGCATTGCCACCGCCGCCGAAGAACAATCAGCTACCTCCGAAGAGCTTAGTCAAGTATCTTCAGGCGTAAGCGAAATTGCCGATGAAATCAGCCTCGGCATGAATGAAGCCTCGGCCGCTGTTCGCGATTTGGCACATTTGGCCGTCGAATTAAAAGAAAATTTGCGCAAATTGCAAGGATAAAAAAAGAATAGTATGTAATCTTTTTTTGGGGGGGGGGGGGGGGGGGGGGGGGGGGGGGGGGGGGGGGGGGGGGG
>CAYJHX010000275.1:0-588 GCA_964369395.1 uncultured Desulfovibrionaceae bacterium | reverse complement strand
AAAAATAGTAACTTTTTTTGGGGGGGCGCGAAAAACAACATTTTTAAAAAACGGTGCGTTCCCCCCCCCCCAGACCCCCACCCTTTTTCCCAAAACTTTTATATTATTACAATTGACTACAAAAAAAGGCTTTACACCGTTGTTGTGTAAAGCCTCTTTATTTTCAAGAAGATAGTATTTTTCACTATCAAGAGATTTCTGCATAATTACAAAGGCATGGATTGCTTCGTCGCTACCCTCCTCGCAATGACCTGATATTACAATGAAAGTCATTATAATTAATAGCTCATCTCAATAAGGATGAGCATGAAGCGCGTTTTGAGACCTCTGCACAATTGTTACGTGAGGTCTCACGGAGCATTGACGCTAGTCAATGTGACCAAAAATCAAGAATAGGCGAAGCTTTGTTTCGCCGTTAAGTGATTGATTTTTGTTCCTTTACCTCTGCATCATGAAGTTTTTGTGAAAATTCAACTAGCAAAAATTATATATAAAACTTTATCAAAAAATAATTGTGCAGAGGTATCGTTTTAGGAAAGGATGGGGGGTGTGGGGGGAAGGAAAACACTTTTTGGCGCTAGCAAAAGG
>CAYJHX010000274.1:0-3217 GCA_964369395.1 uncultured Desulfovibrionaceae bacterium | reverse complement strand
GTGCAGTATGGAGTCTATACATAATCATGAGGCTTTTGCCTGCATCGAATCATAGACTGGTGAAAAAGCACCGTCTGCGGCGTCTGCAATAAAAACGCAGACAGCTTATGTATGTCTTTATACACGGCGCTGCCTGCATTTTTTTGCTTCCTTACATCTGGCACTTTTTGACCAGCCTATGTAAATAAGGTACAGAAAAAACTGAGTAAAGGCAAAAAGCACATTTTAAAAAATAATGAATCAATATTTCCACAAGAATTTTAGGAGGGAACGGCTATGGATATGAGAAAAGTACAGCTTGGTGAAATGACGGTAGATTTGCCTGTGGTGCCTTTGCCAAACAGCGATATACGCATTATTGTCTTTGACAGCCTTGGGAAAACAAAGCTTATTCATGATATTGCCACGCAATGTATAAAGCATTTTACCAAGCCTGACGTGATTATCTGTCCGGAAGCTAAAGCCATACCACTGACACAAGAAATGGCACGCTTGTGGGATATTGATTATTTTGTGCTACGCAAAGTACAAAAAGTGTATATGAAGACTGCTAAAAATATTACAGTGCAGTCTATTACCACGCAAGGCGCGCAAAAATTGTGGTATGATGCAGAAGATATTCCTGCTTTGCTCGGAAAAAAGGTTATGATTTTTGACGACGTGATTTCTAGTGGCGGCACCATTGATGCTGTGCTCGGCTTTGCTCAAGAAAATAATCTTACGGTGCACAGCGTAGCCACCATCTTTATTGAAGGAAAAAGTGATCGCGTGCAAGAGTTGCAGGATAAATACAAAAAATTTGAAACTTTGGGGTATTTACCTTTACTTTTTCCCGGTGATTAGTATGCACCCATGAGACGGATTGTCTGTACTTTCGTTTTGGCATAATCATTTTGACCTTGCTACTATAAGTCGCTTTTTTTAAGGGAAGCAAGAGAGCTTCTTTGCATAACAAAAGAGCGTCTTTTGGAAGGGAAGGAGGGAGTGCAGGGGGGGGCCGGGCAACCTTTTGCGCGGGAGCAAAAGGGTTGCCGTGCGCCCCCGGCCTATTAAAAAACCCCGCGTATGGCCGGCGTTTTTGCTTGTATTTACTGCCGAAATATTTCCGACTATTTGCCGTATAAACGCTCAGCACTCACGATGGAGATGTTATTGGCGGCCAAGGCTTCTACAGCTTTTTCTGCTTTATCAAAGCGGAAAATCATGGTGGCATTGGCTGTGTCTTTTTGCACAAAATTATACATATATTCTACGTTGATATTGTGCTGTGCCAAAACTTCCAAGATTTGATGCAAGCCACCGGGCTTGTCTTCTACTTCCACAGCAACTACCGTAGTGCGTCCTGTGGTAAAGCCTTTTTCTTTCAGCACATTTTTGGCTTTTTCATGGTCAGCCACGATGATGCGCAAAATACCAAAGTCGGAAGTATCTGCCAGAGAAAGAGCGCGAATGCTAATTTCAGCATCGCTTAAAGCACGCGTTACTTCAGCCAAGCGGCCTGCTTTATTTTCCAAAAAAATAGAAATTTGTTCTGCTACCATGCTTTTTCTCCTCTGTGAAAGCTGTATTTAAAAATGGTGCTAACAGCCTGTTGAAAAATTTTGTTGTGACAAGACTGTCAAAAAATAATGAAATGCGAGGAAGCGGAAAGGTCAAAATATGCAAAATATACGTAGTTTGACTTTATTGCTTTGGCAACGCACAGTATTACTTTTTACGAGCGTGTTAGGCCTTAGGTTTCTCGTTGGCGTGTTGTTTTTCTTTGTTGGGCGTGATGTCCACTTCATCGGGCTCAATGGAGGCGCGCTTAAAATTGCGGATGGCTTTACCAAGGCCATTACCTATTTCTGGTAATTTGTTCCAACCAAAGAAAAGTGCCACAACCACAAGTATCAATAAAATTTCTTGCATTCCAAGACCGAACATATGTCCTCCCGTGTCCTTACATTACATACAAACTTTATACGCAAGCCTCAGCGTAAGGTCAAGTGAGCAAGAAAAGAAATAACCGTAAAATGTGCAAGAAGGTTGGAAGTAGGAATTTCGATTTTTTTGAGGGGTAACTGCGTCTTGTCTTGCTCATACTGAGACTTCTGCGTAATTCCTAGAATTGACAAAATACATGGATTGCTTCGCTACGCTCGCAATGACTTTCGTTATAAAATCAAGTCATTGCGAGGAGCGAAGCGACGAAGCAATCCATGCCTTTTTGAATTATGCAGAGCTTTCATGCTATTTTCGTTTTTGCCGACAAGGCTGTAAAAATACCCTAAAGCTGAAAAAAAATCTCTTTGAGGCCCTTTCAATCATTGCTTCCTTGGGCATCTGCGTTTATAGTGATACTGACGTCATCGTAAAGGAGATGTATACACTTGGAAACCCCCTTGCTTTATATGCCATTATTACACGAGAATATCAGCCTTTTTCAAACAAAGGCTGTGTCTGGCGCTCAAAGCTTAGGTGTGGGCTTTGAAGAGCCTACCCCCAATGCATGGACACCGCCAACGTATCCTTTCACAGCGCAAGAGGTGCAAGCTTGCCTTTTGGATATGAAAGCCATGGGCGAGGCGGCGCTTTCGGGTGTGCCTTTGCAGGCTCTTGCCACCTTGCAAAGCCCTTATTCTCAGTTACAAGCGGTGGAAGAACAAGAAGCTCTTGATGCTTTTGTGCAGCAAAATCAGCAACAAAAAGACTCTGAATCTACGCCTAATACTGTGCAAAAAAACGTAGCGAGCATTCATGTGCAACGCACAGCACAAAAGTTTTTGCTATGGGCTTGGCTTATGGAAGAGCATATTTACGAAATTCAACATCTTTCCAAGAATTATTCGGAAAATATTCACACACTTGTAGATGCTCTTGGTGTAGAGCATGACGAAGCTTTAGCCAGCCTTGAAAATATTCAAACGGCTCTTGGTGATATGAGTTTTCCTTTACCTCCTTGGGAATTGGTACTAGAAAATGCCGCACTTTTTTTATCAGAGGGGTGTAGTATACTTATCAATAGTCGAGAAATGGCTCAAGCTCTTGTAGAAAATTTAACCGAAGAGCATCTTTTGCAACCTTTAGGCGAAGAAAGCAAGCAAAGGTATGGCTTGCAAAGTGCGCAAGGTAAGGAATGCGTTATAAGCGTAGGGTATCTTTTGCAAAAAAATGAAAAATCCCTTAAGGCCGCGCCGTGGCTTGAAAAAAAATTACATTGTATTATCTTGGAGTC
>CAYJHX010000273.1:0-3230 GCA_964369395.1 uncultured Desulfovibrionaceae bacterium | reverse complement strand
CCGCCATTTAAGTGAACAACAAGTTAGATTTTTGACCGCAAAGCTTTCATAGAAGACTTTGCGGTTTTCTTTTGTCTACTGTCGTCCCATAGAAGCCCCACCCTCTTATTTGGGTATCCTTCAGAATTAAAGACGTGAAGGTTTATCAAAAAGGCTTCATGCAAGGGCGGTCTAAAAAATCCCACTGCAGGCTTAGCAAACCCAAATGTAAGAGCGCTTCAAAGGGCAAAAGACCTAGCTAGAAATGACAGCTAAGTCTCCTAAATCCCCTTGCAAATACCGTATTACGGAACATTAATCCCAGCGACAAAGCCCAAAAGCTTTTTGACGGCAATGGCTTATTTCTTTTTGTATCCCCTAATGGCACTAAGAGTTGGCGTGTGAAATACCGCTTTCAAGGCCGTGAGAAACTCCTCACCCTTGGAACGTACCCCCAACTTTCCCTCAAAGAAGCTCGTGAAGCGTGTGTGCTTGCCAAAAAAAGTTTGCGTGAAGGCTGTGACCCATCGGCTGAGAAAAAGGTCAAAGCCCAAGCGGCGCACTACACCTTTGAAGCCATTGCTCCCCCTTATCTGTGAGGACGGCATGAAAATCAAATCCCGACATTTGCAGAGCAGGGACAGCCAACTATGCTCAAGATGTTATGGAGCGCATTGGCAGAAACGTCTTCCCCTATTTGGGGAATCGTCCCATCGGAGATATTACGCTACCTGAGCTTTTAGCGGTGCTGAAAAAAATTGAAGGCCGTGGAGCTGTTGATCAAGCCCATCGAGTGCGTAGTATCTGTTCCTTGGTATTTCGCTATGCCATTGCCACAGGCCGAGCTGAGCGTGATACTGCTGCTGACCTCAAGGGCGCACTCAAAACACGCAGTCATACCCCACGAGCCGCCCTTACCGACCCCAAGGAAATTGGTGGCCTACTGCGAGCCATTGACGACTTTACCGGCACCTTCACCGTGAAGGCAGGGTTACAGCTTTTGGCTTTGACCTTCTTACGCCCTAGCGAAGTACGCCTTGCTCATTGGTCTGAAATAGACTTTGAAGAAAAGCTGTGGCGTATTCCTGCCAAACGCATGAAAATGCGTCTTGACCATATTATCCCTTTATCTACACAAGCCTTGGAAATTTTGCAGGAATTGCATCAATACACAGGTAATAGCGAAATCATCCTCCTCGGTATGCGCTCACCACATACCCCCATCAGCGATGCAACCTTCATCGCCGCCCTGCGTCGCATGGGCTATGCCAAAGACGAGATATCCGCTCACGGCTTTAGGGCAATGGCGTCCACCTTGCTCAACGCAACAGGGGTATTCCGCTGATGTTATCGAAAAGCAACTTGCCCATAATCCCCGTGATAAAGTGCGTGGCGTGTATAACCATGCTGCGTATCTGCCAGAACGTAGAAAGATGGTGCAAGAATAGGCTGATTATGTCACGAAATTGAAAGAGCAAAGCTAACCTCTACCTAAGACGTATACCACCGCATTGCATGGTAATAATAGGATGATGCCCATCACGGCGAATAGGGGTTGCCGTAAGCCCAAGAACATATTTTGCTTTAGCCTGTTTGAGCACAGATTCAAAAGAAAAAGCTGAGATATGATGACATTCATCCACAATAATTTGTCCATAATCTTGCAGAAAATTTGCAAGGTCTTTATGGCGCACCAAGGTTTGCAAAAGAGCAATATCAATATGCCCTGAAACCTTCTTCTTACTGCCGCCTAGCAAGCCAACCTTTGGGACTTTCTCATCATTTTTTGCATTTTTGGAAAGCGGAAATTCTAAAAATTCCGTAAGGCGTTCTTGCCATTGTTGTAAAAGTTCTGTGCGATGCACCAGTATAAGCGTACTGACCTTACGCTTAGCAATCATGGCGGCTCCCATGACTGTTTTTCCAAAGCCCGTGGGAGCATGGAGTACACCTATGTCATGCGTCATAAGAGCTTTTATGGCTGTAGTTTGTTCCTTTTTCAGCTTCCCAACAAATTTTGTGCGAATTTTATTTCCTGTAATACATTCATCTTGTAAAGAAAATTCAATATGATGCTCTTGCAAAAACTCCACAAGTGCCTCTAAGCACCCACGAGGTAAAGCTATATGCTGTGGCAAAATATCAGCGCAAGCTATAATTCTAGGTTTATTCCACACCGGCAAACGCATGGCTTGAGCTTTGTAAAATTCTGGATTTGGAAAAGCCGCAAGACGAATAATAGTATTAAATACTGCTTGCGGTAGATGGTCTTTAGCTATGTAAATACGGTCGGCTCGCACCATTTGCAATGGAGTTGCAAGAGGGGCAAAAGAAATCTTTTGCACGGGAGGTGCTGGCTTCCACGGTTCTTGTATATGCTCTTCATTATTATAAAAAGTTTTAATTTCGTGATGAATATCAAGAGGATGATTTTCTTTGCAAATTTGTTGGCACTTTTCGTTAAGCTCTTGAGGAGTAAGTTTCGTTATAGATGCTAAAAAATCCCACTGGTTTTCATAGGGCATAAAATTATCATCTACAAAAACGCTATACCCCTGTGAACGTGGTGCTTTTTGCAAGGGTAACGCAATTAAATTGCCAAAGCCCCCCTTGGACATGGTATCTTGGTTAGGAAAGAGACGGTCATAGCTTTGTAATGAAAGTTGTCGCAGATTTCTACACGCATGACTAATCAATGCTGTGCCCAATTTTCGAGCAATAAACGCAGGGACAGATTCTGAAAAGAATATCCATAAATGCGCTCCCTTCCCTGAGCGTGATATTTCCACGGCGGCAGGTATTTGAAATGCCACACACGATTCTTTGATGGCCTGTACATCCTTTTGCCAATCGGCTTCGTCAAAATCTATGGCTAAAAAATAGCAAGTATCATCGGGCAAAAGCGGATAGACGCCCATGCAATGCTTACCAATAAGATGATTGTATATTACCTTTTCCGTAGCAGGAACAAGCTTGCGATGTTCACAATCAGAGCATTTTATCTTGGGTTTAGCGCATTTTCCCCGTACCCATTCATGGGCGCACAAAGGACTGTAACCAGATTTACCCTTGGCTGACTCCCAGCGCAAGGGAAATACATCTCGCCGTCCCCGGAAAAGTTGCATAAAAAGCTGAATTTTCTGTTCAGGCGTAAGTATATTTGAGGAAGAAAGTTTTGTAATTGAAGAAGGTTCAGGGGGCGCAGATTTTTCCTCCCACTCTATGCCATGTTTGAGCAGAAGTGATTTAAG
>CAYJHX010000272.1:0-3235 GCA_964369395.1 uncultured Desulfovibrionaceae bacterium | reverse complement strand
TCATAATAACTCCTCATAAGTTACAATAACACAGGGCGAAAACTACCATGCTGTGCGAATACTGTCAAGATTGGATATGCTTTTTTAGGAAGCGCTCGTTTGATGCAATTTTTAGTTTTGGCAAGCTTTATGGGGGCTAAAATACATGCAAGTATTAAAAAAGTTTTTGGAAAAGGGTGGGGTGCAGGGGAGGGAAAGAACCTCAAAAAGCTTTTTCCCTCCCCTGCATAAAAGCAAGCTCAATCAGAAGGGAGTCGTTTTTTTTTACTACCAGCGTTTTTTCAGCCACAAAGACACATTAACAAGTCCAATAAGCACAGGCACTTCTACCAGTGGCCCAATGACGGCCACAAAGGCTTCACCAGAATTGAGGCCAAAAACCGCAATAGCTACGGCAATGGCTAGCTCAAAGTTATTGGAAGCTGCTGTGAAAGAGAGGGTGGCAGATTGTTCGTAATTGGCGCCCACTTTCTTTGATAAAAAGAAAGAAAGCAAGAACATGGCTAAGAAGTAAATAAGCAAAGGAATGGCCACTTTTACCACATCCATGGGCAAATCTACAATCTTGTCGCCTTTAAGGGCAAACATGATGACAATGGTAAAGAGCAAGGCGCGCAAAGCCCAAGGGCCCACTTTGGGTAAGAACACGTTTTCGTACCAGTCTACACCTTTCACCTTAACGCCATACAAGCGTGAAAGCATACCGCCAAGGAAAGGAATACCCAAGTAAATGAAGACACTTTCGGCGATTTGCCCCATGCTGATTTCTACAACAGCCCCTTCAAAACCAAACCATTTAGGCAGTACGGTAATGAATACATAGGCATAGATGGAGAAGAAAAATACTTGAAAAACGGAGTTAAAAGCCACCAAGCCTGCGCAGTATTCTCTGTCGCCGCCGGCAAGGTCGTTCCACAAAATAACCATGGCAATGCAGCGGGCAAGGCCAATGAGAATAAGGCCAATAAAGTAGCTATTATCGCCACTTAAGAAGATCATGGCCAAGCAAAACATCAAAACAGGCCCTATGACCCAGTTTTGCACCAAGGAAAGCAAGAGCACTTTTTTATTGCGAAAGACTTGCCCAAGCTCTTCGTATTTTACCTTGGCCAAAGGAGGATACATCATAACGATGAGGCCAATGGCAATGGGAATATTGGTGGTGCCCCATTGGAAGAAGTTAATGCCGTCTTTTACGCTGGGGATAAGCCAGCCTATTCCTACGCCAATACCCATGGCAAGGAAAATCCAAACCGTTAAATATCTATCAAGAAAGGAAAGTTTTTGTAAGGGAGATTGTACCATGTTTGCTTCTCGCTTTTAGGAATTTTTTTGGCTGCATGCGCAGCCGCCGCCGGGGGTAGCGGTGCATGGAGAACCTTCGGCACCTTCAAACCAAGAGGCAATTTCTGTTTTGGTGGGCACTTTGCCAATGCTTTTGATTTTTCCATCTACCATGACGGCAGGGGTAGACAAAACACCGGCAGCCATCATTTCTTTAAGGTCGCTGACTTTGGTGATAACACTTTTGCAACCTCTGGCTTCTACCACTTCGCGTACTAAGGCTTCTACTTCGTTGCAGCGTGTGCAACCTGGTCCAAATACTTTAATTTCCATTTTTTTTCTCCTTTTTATCCGATGTGTAACTCCTGTACAGGAGGTTTGAGTGTTAATTATTAGCAGTCTACAGGCTATTGTGTTATATAGGGGCCTAAAAAGTTAAAACCCCAACCCACCAAGGTAAAAATGATCCATAAATACGCCAAGAAAGAAAGCTGGAGTTTTAGGGTCATAATTTGTCGTAAAAGCATGAATTCAGGTAAGGAAGCCGCCACGGCGCTCATGCAAAAAGCCATGGTGGTACCAATGGGAAGCCCTTTGAGTAAAAGACTTTCCATGATGGGCACAATGCCCGTGACGCTGGAATAAAGCGGAATGCCCACAATGACCGAAGCAGGTACTGTCCACCATTCACCGGCACCAAGGTTTTCGGCAAACCAATTTTCGGGCACATAGCCGTGTAAGGCTGCCCCAAGACCCACACCAATGAAAACCCATTTCCATACGCGCTTGAAGATGATTTTGGTTTCGCTAAAGGCAAAGTCGTGACGTTCTTTGAGGGTAAAGCGCGTGCTTTGCCCGTTTTCTGTATTTTGTGGCGTATGCTCGGGGGCATTTTCCATGGCCTCTTTAATAAAGGGTTGCAGCCAGCGCTCTGCCTTGATGCTGTCCATGAAAAAACCACCCAAAATACCGGCCAAAAGGCCCACCGTTACATAGACAAGGGTGAATTTCCAGCCTAGCAGGCTCCAAAGTAAGACTACGGCAATTTCATTGATAAGGGGGGAAGTAATCAAAAAGGACATGGTGATGCCCACAGGGATGCGTGCCATGGTAAAACCCAAGAACAAAGGAATACTAGAGCAAGAGCAAAAAGGCGTGATGGAACCAAAGAGAGCGCCTAAAGAGTAGCCAAGACCACGTTTTTTGCCTGCTAGATAGTCGCGAACGCGCTCCACATTAAGCGAGGCTCGAAGGCAGGCTAAAATGTAAATAAGGGCCACTAAAAGCATAAGAATTTTTACGGTGTCGTAGAGGAAAAATTGTAGAGCTGCCCCAAAAAACGCCGCAGAGTCAAAGCCCAAGCTTTGTACAATGCTGTGCGAAGCGTCTAAAATGTTGGCATAAACAAGGGCCCAAATGGCGGCAAGGGCGGCGAGGGCGGCCAGATATTTTGTATTCCAAGATGTAGTATTCATAATGACACTTCAATAGATTGATTGTTGTTGAATCGTTAATATGTTTGTGGAAAAAAATTTCCTAAACTATGCCCCAAAAAATATATGCTATAAAGGCAGTTAGCCTAAAGGCCGCGCCGGAAGTAAATTTGTTGCAATGCCCGCTGCGGCACGAAAACGTTGACACGAGGCAGGGTCACTATCGCAACATTTTTCGGTAAGAAAACCTACCACTTCAAGCATAAGCGGTATATTGGCTTTATAGCGCATATAGCGCCCCTCTCTTTCTACATCGGCTAAACCACATTGCACAATGGCTTTAAGATGAAAAGAAAGATTGGTAGAGGGAATCTGTAATATTTTTCCTATTTCTCCGGCCACGAGCCCCTGAGGGGCACTTTTTACCAAGAGGCGAAAAATGTCGAGTCGATGTTCGGAAGAGAGCGCTTCAAAAAGCTTGCTGGCGTGTTTGCTTTCCATAGGTTTATATTTCAACA
>CAYJHX010000271.1:0-3246 GCA_964369395.1 uncultured Desulfovibrionaceae bacterium | reverse complement strand
TTTTTTAAGCGAGCACGGCTCCCCTACTCGCATTTTTTTGCGTTTTTTTATTTAGCCAAAGTATCAAGATGCAAAACGTTCTTAGGTACAATGCCAGGCCCGGGAATAAGACTCGTTTCAGGGTTTAAATTGTACCAATTAAACCACATGCTATATACGCCAAAATGCTGTTGCATGGTGGCGCCTTTCATATTGCCTTCAAGGGCTTTTCCAGTACTCACATCCCATGTGGTTTTGGTGCCAATATCTATCAATAATCCATCTTGCAAGACAAACAACGATGCATCATTCCACACATGTCTGTTAAAGATACGTATAACATCTAATTTAGTATCGTGTACTGCTAACAAAGCATGAGAACCCAAGAAAAAATTGACAGCGCCCTCTTTCTTCACATAAGCTATATCCACAGCCAAGCGAAAATTAGGAAATTCCAACCCGATAACTTCATTTTTATACGGAATACGCAAATCTTTATAGCGAACGGGATAAATCAAAATATCATTATCATAATAGGTATCTGTTTTTAAATAATTGCCATAAGGATCGCGCCCATAAAGTTTGCGACTGTTCGCAGGTGTGGCAAGCACAGGAACTTCTTGATAAAAGGCTTTTGCTGCGCCCCATGTTGTCCAAAAAACAGGAATAGTAGCCATGCCTCTGCCCGTCAATGGCCCGCGAAATGCCATGCCTATACCTTGCAACCATAAGCTTCCGGTATTTCTATCAATCAATACAGAGTTACCGCCGTACAAGCTACCTTGTGCATCAAAATATAAGGCAGTCCCGTCCAAATTGCTATTATAGGCAGCCAAAGAGCCCGTAATGGGGCAATAGGTAACAACATAGGAATTTCTTCCAAACACTTCATTGGAAACCTGATGCCACACCATAATTCTTTGAGGATAGATACGTGGACCTTCTGGAAATTGCACAATAAAAACAGGTTCATTTTTATTCATGCTTAAATCGGCATCTACCATTTTACGCACTTGCGGACGATAAAAAGACGATATGGCACCATGAGCCACATTGGTCACCGTCAACTGCCCCGCAATGGCGCTGAGTTCTTCCATACTGCGCGGTATACTAAACGCTTTGCTTGGCAATGCAAGCATTCCTAGAGTCATAAGAGAAAGCAGCATTTTTTTAGTAAAGTGCATGAAATACCCTCACGATGTTATTCATCCCAAAAGAGTTTTAAAAGAAAGCCCTGTCTAAAACGTTCTTTCTATAGAGTTAATGCTGAAAAACATATGCTCAGAGCAATATTTATACAAGCACAATAAAACACAATACATACGAAAATATGACCCTTCGCATGCGCGTTTCCTATGCGCCGATAAGGTCTCTATTGAGGTGATCACTAAAAATATATTCGCGTAAAGCTTGCGGCCAAGCTCGAGGGGTAATACCCAACGCATCAGAAAGTTTTTGATTACTAAGCACAGAAAAAGCGGGGCGTTTGGCTTTATAAGGCCATTGGTCGGAAGTAATAGGGGTAACATAGCACGTAAGCTCAGCAATAGCTACAGCCTCACAAGCAAGCTCATACCAAGACGCTCGCCCGCTGTTAACAGCGTTATACAGGCCTGTAAGTTTTTTTTCAGCAGCAAGCATGCTCCAGCGAGCTAAATCCATCGTATATGTAGGCGAACCGATTTGATCGTGCACCACAGGTATTTTTTCTTTAGCACAAAATTCTTGAATCAACCTCGATACAAAATTCTGCTGCCCTGGGCCAAAAAGCCACGCTGTACGCAACACACAGCTATTGTCAGGCGCAAAATTCAACACCGCTTCCTCCCCTGCTAGCTTGCTTCTGCCATAAGCAGAAAGGGGTTCTGCGGAAGATTCTTCGGTGTATATTTTTTTATGAGTACCAGAAAAACAGTAATCCGAACCATAATGCGTTAAATGTATATCATAGGTTTTGGATAATTGAGCAAGCCCTGCAGGAAAAGCACGATTTAACACAAAAGCCATATTTTCATCATCTTCGGCATTATCTACTTGTGTCCAAGCTACAGCATTAAAAATATGCGTAGGGCGATATTTTTTAATACAGTTTTCCACAAAAGAAATGTTTAACACATCGCCGTCAGCACGCCCAATGGGAGTTACATTCCATTGGTTTGCTTTGAGTGTACGCATCAATGCTTGTCCCAAAAGACCCGTGCGTCCGCCAAAAATAAGTGCTCGGTTATTCATACATTCCTCCGTTCAATACGGTGAGTATATATCTCGAAACATGGTGGGTCAACAGCTTTTATCTAGCTCATATTTACCCCATTTTAAAAAATTTCACCCATCTATGACAGAAATACACCTATAAAAATGAAGAGAACATGGTTGCAGCAAAATCTTTTCAAGAAATTGTCCATAAAAAGAGTTGGTATCTGTATAAAAAATAGGTATGCTTGCTTTCTACGATTTAGACAAAAACATCTTTTTAAACAGGGCCTTTATGAAAAAAGGAATACTTTTAGTAGCTTTTGGGTCAAGTACCTCACAAGCAGACCACACTCTTAGACTTTTTGACAAAAAAGTACGAGACTCTTTTCCGGGAGTCAATGTTCGATGGGCTTTTTCCTCCCTTTTACTTAGAGAACGCCTAGCAAAAGCGCGCATTAAGCGTGATTCTGTAGTAAAAGCTTTACAAAAAATGTATTTTGAAAATTACACCCATGTGGCAGTACAGCCCTTACAAACTATACCCGGACAAGAGCATATAAGCATTATGCAAGATGTGCAAAAACTTACACAAAGCTTGCAGCAGTTTTCCGCACTTGTGGGCGCCCCTCTTTTGCAAGAAGATAGCGATGTACAACAAACAGCCGCGGCTATTATAGCCCATCTTCCGCAAGAACGCCTTGCGCAAGAACCTGTGATTCTTTTGGGGCATGGCGCCATTCACCAAGCCGTGCAACGCTATGCAGATTTGGATAAAACCATTCAAGCCCTCGATCCTCATGTACATATTGGCACCATGTGCGAAACGTTGGCCTTGAAAAATATCATCCCAAAACTCCCTTCTGAAAAAAAAGTGTGGCTCATGCCACTGCTTTCTGTCATTGGGCAACACGCCTTGAAGGATATGGCCGGAAAACAAAAATCCTCGTGGCGCAAGCGCTTAGAAGCGGCAGGTTTTTCTTGCCAACCCGTTTTACACGGCTTGGCAGAGTACGAAGGTTTTATTGACATTTGGCTTAAACATTTACAAGATATTATGCTACAATTACAACA
>CAYJHX010000270.1:0-3257 GCA_964369395.1 uncultured Desulfovibrionaceae bacterium | reverse complement strand
TGACAGTCTTGCCAGATTTATGGGCTTTGCGCATTTGTGCAATAATATTTTCAGCCCTTTCCCGAATTTCCATCTCGGTAAGCTTGCGAATGTGCCGAGCTCGTGGTTTAGCTTGTACCTGATATTTACCTTCGGAATCCGTCCAATAACAAAAGATATCGCGTGTATATTGTTGCGAACTTAAAACCAGTAAATCCGCATTACGCCACCCCTTAGCTAAAATAATATCGGCTTCTTTCCAAGCGCGAGCAAAGGTGACATTGGTACGATACAAATTAAGACGCTCACGAGTGCCATCTTGAATGACCACCATAGATGATTCGCGTAGTAAATTTAAGAGTTTGTTTTTACTTAAATTTTGATCTTGCACGATGGTGGCATTTTCTAATAAATCTCCCATTATGGTATCGTATTCCACATCTTCCAAAGTGGGAGAATAAAAATAAAAACCTTGTTTAAACGCAATAATAATTTTATGCCCCATACGTTGCAAGCGCTTTAGCAAGGCCATATCAAAGACAAAACCACCGCTGGTATCGGGCAAAAAAAGTATGGTTTTTGACTCTTCTTCAGAGCCAATCAAAAGCAAAAAGTCTTCTACTGATGTGGAGGGTTGTTCAAAAATATTTTGCCACTCCAAAGGGGAAGGCGTATTTTGCATAATATGGCGTGAATTTGCAGACAAATATAATAGCCGAGAAACTTCTAAGTGATCTAGGTCTTGACGTAAAAGCGAAAGGCTTTTTGATTGAGAAAAGTCTTTTGGCGCTTTATACAAGGCATTTTGCAAAGCCGAAGAATGGAATATATCAAAAGCTTTTAGATTAGCTTGTTGGCGCAATTCATGCCAAGGGTCTTCCACGCCTGTTTGCGCTGCCAGTAAAGATGTCATACGTTTCATTACCCGTGCAGGGGTAATATTATGATTTTTTATGCATTGGCGAAAACGATAGCGACAAAAAGCCAACGCGCGTTTTCTTTCAATGCGCTGAGATTCAAAAGAACGTACTAAATCTAAAATAGTGCGCCAAACTCGGCAATATTGCTTCTGTAATTTGGGTGGGCAAGAAGACTGCAGGAGCATATGAAAGGTTTCATCTGAGCAGGGGATATACACTTCTTTATCTTCTAAAGCCACCATGAATGCAATTTGCTCTGGTGAAGCGATAATTTTTTGATTCATATGGTAAGCAAAATTATTCTCAATCATAAAGTTATATAGCCAAGCATCAAAATAAATATCTTTGCCTAAACGGACTTCACGATTGTTTGCTATTTTTGGTAATATTTTCATAGTTTTTCCCTATATTTTATTGTAAACCATGAATAAAACCCCGTTCTCGAAGAGGGGTGAAGTAGCGATCTTGTTCAAGACGAGTAAAATAGACAGCTTCAGGAACACAAAAAACTTCTATTTTATCCCCCACTTCTAAAGGGAAATTTTCTTGCCCATCTATAGAGGCAAAAGTTTTTGTCGTGCTTTGATTAAGCGTTACCTGCACAGATAAGGTGTGTGGCAACACCATGGCCGGAAAATTACATAAATATGGGCAAATAGCTGTAATTAAAATGTTATTATTAGCAGGGTGTACCAAGGGTCCCCCTGCAGAAACAGCATAGCCCGTAGAGCCTACAGGTGAAGAAATAATAATACCATCGGCGCGTAAATGCGTAATGTGCTCTGTATCAACACTCACATCAAGGGAAACAACCCGCGATAAAGCCCCGCGGGTAATAACCACATCGTTGATGGCATGACCCTCACAAAAAATATTCCCTTGACGATACAAACGCCAACCAAGGGCCATACGTTTTACCAAATTATAATTACCACGCACAATGGCGCTAAGGCCTTCTTGCCAGTTAGCACTTGTCAACTCTGCTAAAAAGCCCACACGACCAAAGTTAATTCCTACCAAAGGCACAGGGCGCGTAATAAACTTTCTGGCCACACCAAGCATAGTACCATCACCACCTAGCACTATGATTAAATCTAAATTTTTATCACAATAGTTGACCACATCGTCTGCATCTGATGGAGTAAATAGCGTATGCCCTTGTTCTTGCAACCATGCACACATACTTGTAGCTAGTTGCGAAGCTTGGGGGTTATGCGATTTCACCACAATAAGGATGCGTAAAGAGTGCGCCAATGTATTCATGGACTGCACTTTATAGTAAAAGGGCTGAAACATCAAGAATTTAATCCTTCTGTACTTAAGCACATATACGTAAGTTCTTTTTAATGGAGTATGTTACTCATACGCTTTGTGCTTGCACACGCTCCAAATACAGTATACACTTTTGGCCTATTATTTTTTAGGAGAGACAGCATGCACACCCCCCTACGTCGTAAAGATAAAGAAAGGACAGACAGTGAATTTATTCAATATGTTTTAACAAAAGCCGATGAAATGTACGTGGCGTTTAATACAGATGGCGCCCCCCATATTGTGCCTTTAAATTTTGTGTACGTAGAAGGAAAAATCTACTTTCACTGTGCCAGAGAAGGGTACAAATTAGAATGTATCAAGAAAAATCCTAAGGTAGGTTTTAGCACCGCCGTGGACTTACACATTTTACCGGAAGATGCCAATACCTTGTTTAAATCTGTTGTGGGAACCGGACATATGACCTATGTGGAAGATGCTCAAGAAAAAGGCTTTGCTTTAGATGCCTTGGCTATTCGCTATAAAGCTCATTGTGAAAGTCCGGCGCCGGCTTCTGCCATTGAGCGTACAGGCATTTTGCGTATTGATATTGAACATATTTGTGGCAAAGAAGCTTTACCTAAAAAAGCAGAATAATTTTTACATAAAAAAAATCGTGCATTTTTAGTATAACGTGAGACCTCTGCGCAATTAAAAAATCATGGATTGCTTCGTCGCTACGCTCCTCGCAATGACTTGGTATTACAACGAAAGTCATTGCGAGCAAAGCGAAGCAATCCATGTATTTTAGCAGTTTTAAGAATTATGCAGGACTCTTCATTTATCAATGAAACGGAAAAGTCCCCACGCAACAATGGTATTGCGTAGGGACTTTTTTATTTATGTAAGAGTCTTTATGTATGAAATCTTAGCTATTTTTCAAGCTATCTACAAGAGAAGAAAGCTGACGAGCTTGCTCTGTTAAAGAGCTCACAGCCTGGCTGGCCTCGTTCATGGCTTGTACTGTAGTACCGGCTATGTTGGATACAGTCGTAATGGATTGAGCAATTTCATCGGAAGTAGCCGATTGCTCTTCACTCGCTGTGG
>CAYJHX010000269.1:0-3266 GCA_964369395.1 uncultured Desulfovibrionaceae bacterium | reverse complement strand
AAAATTTATTGACCTTTTGGGGGGAGGTTAACTTTATAAAAAATGTGCCCACCCCCACACCCCCTCCCTCAAATCACTTTCCATAGAATTTTCCCTACGGAAAATTCTTGAGTGTGGTAGCAAAAAATCAAGAGTTTTCGTTAAAATACTAAGCAATCCATATTTTTTCAGCGGTGGGTTTGGGAGGCAGAGCCTTCCAAAAATAACCGTTACATAAAAAAAGCAAAATAACGCGTTTTGAAAGGAGAGGGGGGCTGGGGGGAGAGGAAAACTTTTTGGCGTTAGCAAAAGTTTTCCTCTCCCCCCCAAAAAAATTTACAACAAAAACCCTTTTTCCATAAGGGCATCTCTATTAATGCACTCCAGCCGATCTTCCTGATAATGCGACACCAGCAATATATGGGCAGGTTTTTCTGCACGCTGACTTTGCGCCTCTAGCATATCTCGCATGGCCATATATGATGTACGATCAAGGCCGGAAAAAGGCTCATCAAGCAGCAACAGTTGCGGGTGAGTGATACATAGGCGAGCCAAAAGCAAACGCCGCAATTGCCCTGTAGAAAGGGAACGTATGCGCCGCTCGGATAATGATTGTAAATGAAATTCAATAAGAATCTGCGTGGCAAGATTACGCTCTTCTTCGGTGTATGTGCGATACACCCCCTGTACGTGATCAAGACCAGAAAGCACCAGTTCAAGCCCCGTCACATCGTAGCCGTAGCATTGTTGCTCTTTGTCGCTCAACAATGCCGTACTTGATTGAATTTCGTAGATATCTTGTACAGGTACGAAGCGGCCTTCTTTTTCTTGAAAACGCTCAAAGGTGCCTCCCCACGCTACGTGCTCTTGTCCTGCCAAAAGGCGCAGAAAAGTAGACTTTCCGGAGCCATTTTCCCCGTGTAGCATCCAATGTTCACCGCGACGCCATGTCCAAGCAAGGTTATGTAGCAACGCTTTGCGTTCTATGTAAACGGTGGCCTCGTTTATGCGGATAAATACAGGAACGTTTTGTGTAGAGCTATGTTCTTGCTCTAAGGATGCCCTTGTAGACTCTGCCGACGCTGTTTGCATAGTTTGCATAGTTTGCATAGTTGGTGTAGTCGGCGTTTTTTGTCTAGTTTGTCCTTTTTGCAAAGTGCATGGCGGCACTTGAGAGGCAGGAGTTTCCAGCTTTTTTTCCAGAGGCGCCGCATAGGCAGTTAAGCGCCCCTCTTGCATGCTGTATCTATGCTGTACCCAAGGGGGAATGCCGTGAGGGCGATGATCTGTAAACACCAAAGTACAGCCTGATTCTTGAACATAGGCTTCGAGCAATTGCAAAAAATGTTGCCGCATGTGCGCGTCAAGGCCATCCATACATTCATCGAGCAAAAGCACTTGGGGCTTGCGAAGTAAGGCCCGCCCCAAAAGCAACAAGCGCAATTGTCCTTGCGATAAGGTGCACGCCTCTTGATGCAAAAGATGCGTTACTTTAAGTTTTTTTGCCATGGAGAATACGGCTTCTTTTTGGGCGGTCTCAGGGATAAAATGCAAAAGCTCTGCGTCAGAAAAAGCGGTGAGTAAAATATCTTCCCCGTTAAGACGCCATTCATAACGCACATACGCTTCTTGCTTGGCCGCAGATACCAAGGCTACCATGCGCCGCCCCATGATGGGGGAGTGCTCTGCAACAGAAGAGTGCTCTACAGTAGAAGACGCAAGGGCCGGCAAGGAAGCCTCGTTTTTTCCTTGCTGTATATGCCATATAATTTGACTTTCATTGACATTCAGCGCGGGATTGTCTACCCACACTTCGCCGCGCAGTAGTCGTAAAAAGGTAGACTTACCGCTTCCATTGCCCCCTATGATGGCGCAATGTTGCCCTGCCACAAGCTGAAAATACACCTGGTGCAATACCGTATGGCACAGTTTTTCATGGCGTAAGGTAACACTGGCTCCGCGCACATCTATAAGAATTTTGGACGAAAGCTCAGCTGTTGTGTCCAAAGGCGTTGTGGATAAAGAGACAGTAAAAGCGCCTGAATTAGAAGAAGGTGGCAAAGGCGCAGACATTTAAAAGGCACGCTCATGCATAACGTTGTTGCAAAACCATACACTGTGGTCATACCCATAAGAGCGAGCATAGGCTTCTAATATGTCAAAATCTGCCGCCACGTCGTTGATATTGTGCGCATCGGAGGCAAAGGTAATGGGAATGCGCATATCTGCCGCCACGCCCATAATTTCTTTACAGGGGTATATTTCTTTACACATTTTGCGCAAACCCGCCGAAGAAATTTCTAAAGCCATACCTTGCTTATGTATGGCTTCCAAACTTTGAGCCGCCAATTGCAAATGGGCAGGCACGGCAATCCATTCTTTAAAGGTATCTATGGAAAAAATTTTTATGAGATCAAGATGGGCTGCAATATTAAAAAGGCCGCTTTGCGCCATGCGTGTAAGGGTGGCAAAATAGGCCACATAATGCTCGTGACAATGATTTTTCTTGAGGCTTTGCCAATCAGAGGCCAAATCATCATAGCCCCATGTTTGCAAAAAGTGCACAGAACCAATAACATAATCAAAATCGTAGCTCGCTAAGGCTTTTTTGGCAAAGTCTACATCCTTTTCCATCCAATCCATTTCAATGCCGAGCAGCACTTGCCCTGGGTGGGCCGCTTTGAGCTCTTGCACTTCCGCCACGTATTGAGGAAAATACTTGCTCAATTTCTCTCTGTATTCATTGCTATACGTATAATTTTGTGGTCGCGGCGAATGCTCGGTAAAACCCAACAGCGTTATGCCTTTTTTTTGCGCACTGTCCCACATTTCTTGGGGAGTATGAAGACCATGGGAATAAAGGGTGTGCGTATGCAAGTCTGCGGTAATCATAGATAGTCCTTAGTGCTAAAATAAATTAAAACCCAGTAAAAACGTCCTGACGGCTATTGACTTGGCTTACATAGGCTCTGGTTTCACGGTAGGGAAGTTCCGTAATAAGGCGTTCGAATACGGCATCCGAACTCAATGCATTAATGGTAGCAATGGCTTCTTCTTTGGAGGCTCCAAAGAAGGGATACAAGCGTGCAGGGCCCATATTGTAGGATGCAATGGCGCAATACTCACGAGAGCGCGGGTCGGTAATTTCGCTAAAATAGTGCGTCATGAGCATTTTAAGAAAAGCCACGCCCAAGGTAATATTCATTTCAGGGTTTGCTATTTGTTCAAAGTCCATGGGAATAGCATAGCCAAAAACGTATTTATGCATAGTACGGGCTGTACCGGGG
>CAYJHX010000268.1:0-3286 GCA_964369395.1 uncultured Desulfovibrionaceae bacterium | reverse complement strand
CAGCCTACATGCGGGTGGCAGCCACAAGGATACCCGCTTCATGCGTATTTTTTCTGCCCACAAAGCAAGCTCCGGGCAATTGCCCTAATGTCGTAAAACCTGCCTTTTGCGCCAAGCGCCATGCATGCCTATTGCTCTTGGCGCACAAACCTAGCACCGTGTCGCAAGGGGCATGGGCAAAAAACCATTGCAATCCTTTGCGACTCATGGCTGCGGCCTCAGAAAAATACGATCGAAATGCCGTGAAATCAAATGTCCATACTCTCGTTCCTGTAAGTTCTTTATGAGTTTTTTCTTGGGCATTGTTTTTATGGTCTCCATTGCCATAGCCCCAAGGTAAGGGTGCAAAAAAGGCCATGGCTTGTATGTGGGCAAGGTCTTGCGGGCTTCCTTTCTTGTGGCAACACAAGAGCCAGCCGCGCTGAGATGCTGTACTCTGTAGCCAATCTTCCAATTGTGGCTTGGCATAAGCATGCATGGCAAAGGGCAAGAGTCCTTCTTGTTGCATGCGCCGAAAGAGTGCTGTACGCAAGGGGATTCCGTCATGGTCATGCATAGCATCGGTAATTATAAAGTATTCATAAGGCATGATTATCTCCATATATCGTACTGTATTTTTGCTTTGGTGCTGGTGGGGCGCTGTTCTGGGCGAAAACCCAACACAGCATAACGCAAGGCATCGCAGGCATGACTGCTCCAATCGTGCACAGGGGCAGAAGAATACATTTCTTGACGTGGGCGCCAGTTTCGTCGGTATTGTCGCAAAGCGCGTAAGCCTTGTGCGCAGGCTTGTACGTCAAACCACATGCGTGATAAATGACTGCGTACAGCGTTGATGCCATCAGCTAAAGATAATGACGGACACACGCTAAAAGAAATGCCCAATTTTGCTGCCATTTCCAGACGACTAAGACCTGTACCCAATTCGCGCACTTTAATATCGTGGGGGGCAATATGTCGCCCGTATACGTAGGGTTTTGATTGCAATAATTGAATATAATGCTGTAAACCTTGCCCGCTGTCTTCCACATATTCCAGCATGCGCCATTGTCCGCCGCTTTCCACCTGAAAAAACCAAATTCCCGTGGCGTCGTCCATACCTAAATCCCATGCCGTGTGCACAGGGAGTTCTGGCACGTAGGGTACGTGCGTTATGCGCTTGGCATGTTCTAATTGTTCTATATGCTCGGTATAGTAAGCTCCGCGCACAGCGGCAGCAAAGGAACATTCAAATTCTTGTTGATAATCTTCTTTATTCATGGAAAGGCGCGCGGCTTTAAGCTCGGCATGGGCAATATAGCCTGTTTGTGAGGCCTTAAAAGCAAAGCGCGACCAAAGAGGTGTGGTGTTTTCATGACTTTTTTCTAAAGATTTACCTGCTTCTTCCCATACATCGTGCAAAAGATTATCTACCCCATTGGGCGTACCACAAAAGAGCGCTCGTCCTTGGCGATCGGCCAGCATGGGGCGCAAAATGCGTGTCCACACTTCCCGTGGCATGTCGGCTGGTTCATCCAGCACCACATCGTCCAAATACATACCGCGCAGGGCATTGGCATTGTCCACTCCAAAAAGGCGAATGCTAGCCCCTGTGGGTAAAGTGCAACGCAGTTCCGTTTCTGAAAAACGCGTATGAGGAATGTTTTGCGTAAAGAACTTTAAATAATCCCATGCGATGGTTTTGGCTTGCGTAGAAAAAGGCGCCATATAGGCTGCGCGCCAATCGCTTTTTCCCCCTGCTTGCCCCCTGTTTTCCCTGCTCCCGTTGTCTGCTGTAGATCCATGACGCAAGGCTTGACGCAAGATATCATTGATGGCGGCCACTGTTTTTCCAAAACGCCTATGACACAGCAAGACACAAAAGCGCGTGCGTTGCTCGTGAAATTGCCATTGCAAAGGACGTGGCGCATAGGGCAACGTATGTACAAAAGCGTTTTGTGCAGAAGGCATTGGCGCAGACGTTGTGGGCGCAGATATCGCGGGTACAGATATCGTGGGCGCAGGCGTTGTGAGCTTAGACTGTTTCATAAATATTTCCTTGGGGAAAATCTTTTTGAAGCATGTTTTGCTTTTCTTTACTGTGACCTTGCTCATATATAAGAACAGTATTGTCCACAGCGTGTGAAGCGCTTTCTTGAGAAGACTCTTGAGGCAGGGCTTTTGGGCAAAGGGGCTCTTCAGAATTGTGAGGCGCAGTATTTGGTAATACTTGCACAGGGCCCCAAGTGAAAATATGGTACTGGGGGCTTTCTTTCTTTTTATTATCGCGCAATTTTTCATCGTTCATGCTTTCTAGCATACTGTGCAGTTCCTTCATTTCTTTTACTAACTCAATGCCTTTTTGCCCTTTTTCTGCCTCAGCCAAACTTTGTGTAAGCACAACTAAACGCTCTTTAAGAGCTTTTTGTAAAGCGATCTTGCCAAATCTTTGCGGTGTCTGCATGCTTAGCCCCTTAATTGCTTTCGCGTTCGAGCTGGGCTAAAAGTTCTAAAAGAGCCTGACAACGAGCTTTCCATGCGCTCAAGTGTGTTGCCAAAGGTGGATTTTTTTGCGCCCATTTCCCATAGCGCTGTAATCTTTGTCGCACCGCCATACGCGCCGTATAAAAATCAAGATTGTGTTCTGCAAGATTCTTTGTCAGTTGCACAGTATTTTTCCCTACAATGCCATCCACGTTTACGGGGTGAAAAATATCCAAATGCGCTTCACCTACCACATTGCAGCATTCTTGTAACAACGTTACCGCACAAGGCACCCCCATATGTACGGCGCTGTCATACAAAACCACACTTAATGACAAGGGGAGTGTGGCACAGCGTAAGGGTTTCCAAAAATGTTTTTCCATACACGTGGCCAAAAGTTCGCCGGAAAAAGGGGTGTCTTTTTCTTGCCAATGTCGCAAGAAATGCGCGTGCAACTCTTTAAGCCAATGTCGCGAAATATCATGCCGCAATGCAGAATTATTTTGTAAAAAAGTCTCTTCCCATTGGGCCGTGAAAGTGTGGGCTATTGTAAAAGCTTGTGCCATGCTCTGTCTCCTCTTGTGTGAACGAGATTTTCTTCTTGTGAGAACACAGCATGCCTTTTTTGTAGCAGGATGTAAGACTGAAACGTTTCAGTAAAGAGTAAGGTGTAAACTTTTTGGCTTGACTTGCGTAAGGGGAAACGAAGGCCTTCGCACATTGTGCAAAGGCCTCAGAGTGTTGACAAAGTTTGGGGGGGGGGGGGGGGTAAAAAAAAAAAAAAAAAAAACAAAAAAACCCCACAAAAAAAAAAAAAAAAAAA
>CAYJHX010000267.1:0-3288 GCA_964369395.1 uncultured Desulfovibrionaceae bacterium | reverse complement strand
TGCATATCAAGTTATAGTAATATGGTTTAAGAGAAGGTTCTTATACACTGACTTGTCCCTTTTGTCCAGTTTCCTTGCAGGCAACTGTCTTTATTCGAACCTTCCGAGTAACTATTTTTTTCAGAAAAAGTATTGTTATATTTTAAGACTCCTGCACAATTAAAAAATCATGGATTGCTTCGTCGCTACGCTTCTCGCAATGACTTGGTATAACAACGAAAGTCATTGCGAGCGAAGCGAAGCAATCCATGTATTTTAGCAGTTTTAAGAATTATGCAGGACTCTTATTTTGGAATTATGTAGATATTTTACAGTATGCAAAAACATTTTTCTACCGAACGGAGTGTAGATTTTTGACAGTGACGCATACATGGAGTACAGTATACACGGAGGCTATATGAAACCTTTTTTTCAGGGTAAAGTGGATGTGTTTTGTGCCCTATATGCTGTGCTCAATGGTTTGAAGGTGACGCATCAAATACGCACTTTACAGGCGCGTGACATTTTTCATGAAGCATTGCTTGGTATTTCGCAAAGTCCCAAGGTGTTTAAGGCTATCTTAGAGCAAAAAACCGATTATATAGCCCTTGTGGATGCCATGCTTAATATTCAGGCGCAAAAATTGCCCCTTATTGTGGAGCGTCCCTACGAAGGCATGCAAGATCGGCCGCCTTCGCCTGCGCAATTTTGGAGTACGGTTTCTGAATGGCTAGAGCCTAATCGCGCTTTGCATTTAGAGGCACCGCCAAAATCGCGGGTAACGCGTAGCACCAATAAGCCCGAGCAAATTGTTCGAGGTCGCGCGGTTATTTTTCGTTTTATCCGCTACCTTATGCCACATACAGAACCTGTCAATCGGCATTGGACCACGGCCTATTATATGACCGACGATGAATTGCATTTTTTCGATTGTAGTTTGGAAGAAAATGCCATTTATAGCGTGAAAGAAGGGGCTTTTGTTACTGATTGCAAGAAAATTAGCAGCCACTGCTTACATTGTATAGAGCCGCATTCTCTACGCCTTTTGGCTCCACGCACATCTGTGGGCAATCAATGGTCTTAGTTGTCACAGAAAAACCGCAGTCCAATGTTATAAAAATACCGGAAAAGTACATGTAGTGTTCTTATTTCCAGCATTTTTATTTGTAAAGTTTAACTTAAAAATATTTTATTTTTTTTAAGTTTTAGTATGTTTTTTTAGTGGTGACTACCTGAGCGCAGCTTCTTGTGCCGCATCGATAGCAGCCTGCATTTCGTGGCAAAAGCGTGCTTCATCAAAAGTGATGGCGTGTTCACGAATACGTTGAGCATCAAAGCTTGAGCGAAAGCTTTCAAAACGCAGAAGAGCTTCACAAAGCGCTTCTGTTGTTTGTTCGTAGAAAAAAAGCCCTGTTTGCCCGTCTACTACTGTTTCCGTAGCACCGCCTTTGCCATAAGCAATCAC
Source organism: uncultured Desulfovibrionaceae bacterium (assembly GCA_964369395.1). Classification (GTDB taxonomy): domain Bacteria; phylum Desulfobacterota; class Desulfovibrionia; order Desulfovibrionales; family Desulfovibrionaceae; genus CAYJAD01. Next base: position 1,844 of record CAYJHX010000267.1, on the reverse strand, counting down.
AGGGGCGCCTGTGGCCATGGCTTCAAGGGGCACAATGCCAAAATCTTCTTCTCCGGAAAAAAGTAAGGCGGCGCATCGCGCATAGAGGTCTTGCACAGTAGCATCGTTACAACGCCCACGAAATTCTATCAACTCCGCCGAGGCTCCTTGAGCTATGGCTTGCTGTACGCGCTTTTCATAGCGCGCGCGTATTTCTCCATCTCCTACAATGACAAGCTTTTTTTTCAAGGCAAGACAGGCTTCTATGGCTATATCTACGCGCTTATAATCTACTAATTGCCCCATACAAAAATAGAAATCTTCACGGGGTGTGCAAGAAAGGGTAAAACGTTCCACATCTACCGGTGGATGCACCACCACACTTTCGCGCCGCCAATGCTTGGCAATGCGTTGGCGAACGGTACGAGAGTTGGCCACAAAAAAATCGACGCGCTGGGCCGAAAGCACATCCCATTGTCGCAACAAAAAGAAAAAGGGACGCATGGCAAAGCGTACCAAGGTTGACGCTGAAGCTAGGTATTGCGGATAAAAATCCCACAAATAACGCATGGGACTATGGCAATAACATACGTGTACGGCATCAGCACGCGTAAGCACTCCCTTGGCAGGGCCAGACTCCGAAGAAATAATCAAATCATACGCCGTTAAATCTAATTGCTCTAAAGCTATAGGCATAAGCGGTAAATATTTTTGATACAGTTTTTTTGCCCATGGCAAACGCTGAATGAAGGTGGTCACAATACGACGCGATTGTAACAGCGGCGAAAGATTTTCTTTGTGGCACACATGGGTATAAATGGGTGCGTCGGGATACATGCGACAAAGGGCTTCAAGTACCTTTTCACCGCCACGCATATGCAACAGCCAATAATGAACTATGGCAACATTAGGGGCTTTTTTTAAAGCGCTTGCGGGCGTAGCAGGTGTTAGCCCTCTAGAATTATAAGGGCTTGCATGGATAGAATTTGGTGTTGTCATTGTAATCACTGTTTCGTTCATAGTAGAAAATCGTTTGTATATGGAGAGTATAAGGCCGTACAGAGGCTTATTTCCATGCAGAACAAGAAAGAGGCAAGCTTGTTTGGATAGAACTAAGTATGTCTTCGATGCCTACACAGGCCACGCCCACATGTTCCAGCACCAAGCCTGCCGCATAGGTAGCCAGTATGCACGCTTCCATAAGAGGAATATGCGCTGCCCGCGCCAAAGCCAAGGTAGCGATGACAGTATCTCCGGCACCGGTCACATCAAAAACGGCGCGCGCATGGGGCGCAATATTCCACACAGAGCCATCGGCCAAAAAGAGAGCCATACCTTCACTACCAAGGGTCATGAGTAATTCTTGACAGCAATAGGCCTTCATGATGCGTTGCCCTGCTGTCAACACATCTTCTCGTGTTTCTATGGGCATATGGGCTATGTGGCTGGCTTCGCTTCTATTGGGCGTCATAAGACTGGTGGGGCCATAGACAGCGGCATTTTTAGGCTTAGGATCCACAAAAATTTCTGGAGAAAGTGCATTTTCTGTACATAATACTTGGATTTGCCGGCAGATATCTTCAGTAATAAGCCCCTTGGCATAATCAGAAAGAACAAGCACATCATGCTGGGGCAAAAGCGCGTCCAGCATATGGCATATGTGCGCCGTTTCCTGTGTAGAGCTTGGCAAGTAGGCTTCTTTATCCACACGAAGCATTTGCTGATTTTGCGCCATGATACGCGTTTTTACCGTGGTACAACGTGCCGAATCTTGAAAAATATGGGCGGCAATATACGCCTCTTGAAGCAGACGCACCAAACTTTGCCCATCAGGGTCAGAACCGCACAGGCCAATAAGAGTAGGT
>CAYJHX010000266.1:0-3325 GCA_964369395.1 uncultured Desulfovibrionaceae bacterium | reverse complement strand
GCAAAACGTGATGGAATTGGTATGCATGGGGTTGCATATAATGCCAACTTGTATACCCTAGCTCTTTTTGGCATAACAAATGATGTACCTCAAGCTATGAAGGTTGATTTCCAAGCTTTTTTTGATCAATATCCCCATGTGCGAATAATTAACAATAGTTGGGGCGCCCCTTATTATCCATATATACCATGGAATATTACAAATCAGAATAACCATACAATTGTTACAGAAACAGATGTAGTAGATATAGTTGCTCACCTAAATGATATAAAAAATTGGTTGCCAGATCAATATCAATTGGCGCAAATTGCCATGAATAATCCAGATAAAGTATTTGTTTTTGCTGAGGGCAATGATGGCAAACCTGCTGGTAGCATTGAGGAAGTTATGCCGCGTCATTTTGGAACCGAGCTAAATAACTGGATAACTGTGTCTTCGATCAATGGGGATCAAATAACTAGGGATGCTAGTGGAAACCTTACTCTAACTCCCGGTGCTGTGGCATTTTATACTAACTTTGTTTCTGGCGCTGAGCGTTATAGTCTTTCTGCTCCAGGCAGTTATATCTATTCTGCTTATTCTGGAGATCAAGGATATATTCATAAAAATGGTACTTCTATGTCAGCACCTGTTGTTTCAGGGGCCTTAGCTCTCGTACAAGAAAGGTTCCCTTGGATGACAGGCAAACAACTGGCAGATACCGTATTAAGCACTGCTAATAATACCTTTACGCCCCCTGACTACACTATTCAAGTCGCAAAGACAAAAATCAGTGATACCAACTCAAGGTACGATTTGGTGTTTAATTACATTGAAAAAACGGCTCCGCATCTTACTACAGACGATTTGAAAGAAATGGTGCAAGAAAATTATGATGATAACAAAGATACATGGAGTCTTTTTTTAGAAGAGTACGATGCAGAGGTTCTAAAGCAATTGATAGATGCTGGGCAATATGCCATTGTTGATAATGTGTCCAGAGAAAGTATTTTTGGCCAAGGTATTTTAGATGTAGGCAAGGCTATGGGCGGCATTGCACAGCTTGATGCTAATCGTATGACAGAAGATCATGTGCTAGATATACCTGAACTTGGCACAAAAGATGCCATAATGACCCTGAATACAGCCGGCTACGATGCAGAGTTTAGCAATGATATTGAGCAGTTTAAATGGGATGATATATATCATCATGAGGAATATCAAACTGGTGGTACAACAGGCTTAAATACTGCAGCATTGGCTTTAGATGGTGAGGATATAGGCATTAGAAAAAGTGGTGCTGGGCGACTTATCCTTTCTGGTGACAATACCTATTCGGGGGCTACCATTGTTGAGGGAGGAGAGCTTGCCATTGCCACGCGTATCGATGGTTCAGGCGGCGTTTTGGAAAACTCTATTGCCATTGTGCGTAGCCAAGGTACATTATCCGGAAATGGCACAATTCAAACTAATCTTATAAACAGTGGCGTGGTTGCACCGGGGTTATTTGGTCTTGCAGACCCCAGCAGTACTGCTACTACGGTATTACATGTTGAAAATTATACTCAACAACCTGATGGAACTTTGCAAATTTATTTTGATGCTCAGGGTAATCACGGCATGCTGCACGCCAATACTTCTAATACCTTAGATGGTAAACTTATGTTGAGCCCTTGGGCAGGATTTTATACAAGTGACAAAAACTATACTATAACAGCTCTTGATGGCGTAGTGCCTACGGGCACGTTTAGCAATATCGACGTTGAAAAGCTTTCACCCACGCTGAATTTTGAACTGACAGCACTTACTACAGGTGAGTATGAAATAAATACGCAACGCGCAGAAAATGCCTATAGCCAATATGCCGAAGACACCACAAGCAAAAGACTAGGTATGGCGCTTGCCTCTATTTCGAAAATTGCCCATGGAGATATGCAAAATCTTTTGGGCGCTTTGGATTTTTCTTCTCCTAGTGGACAAGATGTAACAAAAGCTTTAAAAACTCTTGGTCCTGAAACCTACGACAATCTTAGCCAATTGAGCCTTAAGCAGCAGAATCAATTTAATAATGTTGTGTTGCAACGTATGCTCTCTCAAAATAAAGCAAGGCTTACTTCCTTAAATCTTCCTACGAACGGTATTGCTGCAGGGGATGCCAGCTCTCGCAAAAACTACCAACTGTGGGGGCAAGTCTTTGGCAGTGTGGCTCATCAAGGAGAATATGATAGCGTTGATGGCTACTCAAGCTCTGGTGTTGGCTTTGTTACTGGCCTTGATTATACATGGGATAGCGGTTTAACTGCCGGGGTACATGCAGGTTTTGTAAAACGCAGCACCACAGCCCTTGGCCAACATGATGCCCAAGCAGAAACAGAAAGTTTTTCTTTCGGAATACAAGCAAGCTTTGCCCCAAAGGCTTGGGGAGGCTTTTATGCCATGGCTCAAGGTCGTCTTGGATTTGAACAAAATGAAATGTATCGCGACATAAGTATTGGTAGCTATGCACGTAGTAACGAAAGCCAATGGTCTGATTTTACGGGTAGTGTGCTTGTGGGAGGCGGTAAGGACTGGACAGTAGATGCGTTCAGCTTTGGGCCACTTGTTTGGCTTGAATACGCATTTGTGCAAAGACCAGATATTAACGAGTCAAACGGCCTTGCAACGAGCTTAAAAATGGATGCAGCACACTACAATAGCTTGCGTTCAGCTTTGGGGGTGCACGTGGGGTATGCAGATAATATATCTGAAACCCTCAACCTTGAGGTTGATATTTTAGCCGTTTGGCATCATGAATTATTGGATGGGAATATTTCTACAACGGCGTCTTTTGCGGATTATAGCGATGTGAAATTTACGAGTAAAACGCCGCTGCTTGGTCGCAATACGTATAGTTTACAAGCAAGTGTACGCCTTAATCATATAAATGACTTTTTTACGCAATTTGATGTGGGCGGTGAAATGACCGATGGCAATGGGCAAGCCCTAACTTTTGGCCTTAAGTTTGGTTATAACTTTTAAATGCTGTATGGCTTTACATATGCCATTTTGATATAATAGGTTGTTGAAAATCCCCCCTCAGTATTTACTAAGGGGGGAAATTTTTATGATATCATGTATTGAGCCAACTAAAACACTTTTAAGTGGAAAACCCTTCTGATGGCTATAATGAAGTTTTAAGCGAAAAGGAATTTTTACAACAAACCGTTAGAGGCTTTGCAAAAGCGGAATAACGTGCATGGCAATAGAGGATATTTAAGTTGACCTTTTAATTCTTGAGGCTTATATTTGCGGCGCTGTTTTGTTGTAAATCTTGATGTAACTGATTTTTTTAACTAGATATTTTAGG
>CAYJHX010000265.1:0-3367 GCA_964369395.1 uncultured Desulfovibrionaceae bacterium | reverse complement strand
CCAGCGGATTGTCTTTAAAGATTTTCTTGGCATTTTCAGCGGCTACGGGGTCAAAAGCACGAATTTTCATACCGGCTTCGGTAAGTTCTTTTACGATGGTAAGGGCGGCAGATTCGCGCATATCGTCTGTGTTTGCTTTAAAGGCAAGTCCCCATAGGGCCAGTGTTTTGCCTTTAACGCCCCCTTGAGGAGCAAAATATTCGCTGAGGCGGCGAGCCATATTTTTCTTTTGGCGGGCGTTGACGCCTTCCACTGCGTTTAAAAGTTCTGGAGTAACAGAGGCTTGCGTGGCTGTGTGAATAAGGGCTTTTACATCTTTAGGAAAGCAAGAGCCGCCATAGCCCACACCGGGATAGATGAATTGATAGCCAATGCGCGAGTCAGACCCAATGCCTGTGCGCACATCGCGTACATCAGCGCCCACGCGTTCGCATATGGTGGCTATTTCATTGATAAACGATATTTTTGTCGCCAGCATGCAGTTGGCGGCGTATTTGGTCATTTCTGCCGAACGCACACCCATAATGATGATTTTTCCGTGATTGCGAGTGAAAGGGGCGTAGAGCTCGCGCATGACATCGGCGGCCTTTTCGGAAGAGGTACCAATAACCACACGATCTGGCTTCATAAAGTCAAGAATGGCGTCGCCTTCTTTTAAAAATTCGGGGTTCGATACCACCTCAAAGGGAATGCTGGTTTGACGTGTGACGAGAGATTGCTCAATAAGCGCACGCACTTTATCTGCGGTGCCCACAGGTACGGTAGATTTGTCCACTACAATGAGCTCTTTTTGCATATATTTACCAATGTCGCTAGCCACTTGCTCCACATAGCTTAAGTCGCACGAACCGTCTTCGTCAGAGGGGGTACCCACACAAATAAAAGCAAGATCCGCGTCTTGCAGTGCGTCTTGTAAGGAGGTGGTAAAGGTGAGGCGCCCGTCGGCAGTACTACGTTGCACCATGGCTTCTAGGCCCGGTTCAAAAATATGCACAGCGCCGCCTTGCAATTTTTTGACTAGCTCAGGGCTGACGTCTACGCATGTTACGCTATTTCCCATTTCTGCAAAACATGCTGCAGAAACGAGCCCCACATATCCTGTTCCAACTATACAAAGTTTCATATTTTCCTCATATTATTACGTTTTTTCGAACGCGTTATTAAAAGAAATGCCAAGGCCGCTTTGTGTGTCGCGGTATATTGTTTGCAAACATATTTGAGACCTCTGCACAATTACAAATGCATGGATTGCTTCGTCCCCCTCATACTTCGGGCTCCTCGCAATGACTTGGTATTGCAACGAAAGTCATTGCGAGCGAAGCGAAGCAATCCATGTATTTCAACAATTTTTTGGATTATGCAGAAGTCTTTATTTTTTATACCAGCCTTGACGTAGTGTAATGTGCTTGTTTAGTATAAGTCTTAGGAACAATCAAGGGCAGATATGTGCTAACACGTTATTTTTCTTTTTTGCGCGCTTTACGAGAAATAATACGGATGATATTTTGTTCGAGATGTTTTGGGGAAAATCTTTTCAAAAAACAGTACTGGAATAAAGTTTTGTATGTGTTGAGTTGTTACATTTATAAGGAAAATTATGTTTCTTTCATTGAATTCCCACCCTTTACCCACGGCAGAAGAAATGCGTCGATGGGACAGCGAAACGGTAAATTTAGGTATTCCAGAGTGTATACTTATGGAAAATGCTGCTCGTGAAGCTTTGTCTGTTTTGCTTAGTAGTTATGGTTCTGTGCAGGGGAAATATATTTTACTTTTCATGGGGCCAGGCAATAATGGTGGCGATGCCGCGTGTTTGGCAAGGCATTTACTTGACCTTAATGCCATGCCCTTGGTGGCCCATACGCGGGCGCTAGATGCTTATACAGGCGTAACACAAGAACATATTGCCATGGCCACTGCTTGCGAAGTTCCTTTTATTTTTATTGGGAAGGAGGGCTGGCAAAAAAATATTCCTGAGGCGTGGAAGGCGCCGCACATTATTGTGGACGGACTGTTGGGCACCGGCTTTGAAGGGGAATTGCGGCCAAATTTTGTGGAGTATATTGCTTATATCAACGCACAGAAGGAAAGAGAAGCAGGGCAGGGGGGGGCTTTTGTTTTTGCTCTAGATATTCCCAGCGGGTGTCATGCTTTGCATATAAAGCCCGATACACAGGCTGTGCAAGCTCATGCTACGGTGTGCTTTGCCGCCGCCAAGCCAAGCCTTGTTTTGCCCGAAGCTCAACTGTATACTGGAGAGCTTTTTACACAGGCCATCGGCATTCCACGCAAAATACAAAAGCAGTATCCTCCCTCCTATCGTCTGCTACAAGAGAAATCTTTGGGGACGCTATTGCATGTAAAAAAAGCGCAAAGCCATAAAGGTTCTTGGGGGCATGTCTTGGTGCTAGCAGGGTCTCAAGGCCTAACGGGAGCGGCGCATTTGGCGGCACTTTCCGCCTTACGCACAGGTGCGGGATTGGTCACTGTAGCCGCACCACAAGCTTTGTGTGCAGAGATTAAAGGGAATAATCCCAATATAATGACACTTTCCTTAAGCACGAGGCATGGCGACGAGCAAGGCTTGTTATGGCCAGAAATTTTGCCCGTAGCTTTGTCAGAAAAATTGACCCAAGTAAGCGCACTGGCTGTAGGACCCGGTATGGGTACAGGGGAAAGTGCGCTGGCCTTTTTATTTGCCTTACTCAAATATAAAAAACGTCCACGAGCTCTTTTCGATGCCGATGCTTTGACCTTGCTAGCGCGGCATAAGGAGTTATTGGCGCATATACGTGCTGATGATATCCTTACACCGCATCCCGGCGAAGCTGCGCGTTTTTTGGAAAGTACGGCGGCGGCGGTACAGGGCGATAGGTTTGATGCCATGACGTACTTGTGCCAACTGGCTCCTTGTGTGTGGTTATTGAAAGGCGCAGGAACCCTCATTAAACAGGGGGAAAGTCACATGCAAGGCCAAGAGCACAATCCTATGTATATTTTGCCTTATGATATTCCCAGTTTGGCTTTGGCTGGTTCTGGTGATGTGCTTACGGGTTGTATGGCGTCTTGTTTAGCGCGTTTTCGCGAACAAGACAGTATAACACTTACAGCTTTAGCAGCCAGTATACATGCTGCCGCTGGTAATCTTGCCGCGGAACAATACCCTCAACGTGGGCATACGGCTTCGGATGTAGCGCATCTGTTGCCGGCCGCCATGCAACGTTTGGTAAGCTGTTAACATCCTGCCAGTTTGCTGACAAATCGTATCATACAAAAATGTATTTGAATTTATGACATAAACTTTAAATTTCCACTCCATGCAATAGTTTACATGCCAATACAAATTTAAAGTTATTTGGAAAGGGGG